>CAYONH010000329.1:0-2130 GCA_964405275.1 uncultured Candidatus Bathyarchaeia archaeon
GGAGGAATCGACGTATTCCTGGCAGCCAGGAAGATCGGCCCAACGGGCAAGGCCATTGGCGTCGACATGACCGACGAGATGCTGGCCCTGGCCCGGAGGAACGCCGAGGAGCTCGGCTTCGAGAACGTCGAGTTCAGGAAGGGAGACATCGAGGACCTCCCCGTCGACGACGAGTCCGTCGACATCATAATCAGCAACTGCGTGATCAACCTCGCCCCCGACAAGGACAAGGTATTCAGGGAGGCCTACAGGGTCCTCAAGCCGGGCGGCAGGATAACCGTCTCAGACATAGTCACAGACGGCCCACTACCCCAGGAGATCAAGGAGAACCCCGACGGCTGGGCGGCCTGCGTATCAGGGGCCCTCGAGGCGGAGACTTACCTCCAGAAGATCAGGGACGCCGGCTTCGAGAAGGTACAGATACTGGACCGCAGAGGCTTCGGACTGGTCTACAGCGCCGAGGTAGAGGCCCACAAGGGAGCGAACAACTGAAAAAATGACGGAATGCTGCGTCATACCCCATAATGAAATCGGTGAGACCGATGGCGGACTCACGGAAGAAACAGGCCCCACGGCTACCTGGAACGTGGAAGAGGAGCTCCAGGCATGCAGAAACGCCGTCGTCTTCAACGACAGCACTATGAGGGACCTACAACTCCTCAACGAGGTAATACTCATCGAGGAGGGCAACGCGCTCAACCTCGGAGAGACCGTCGCAAGAGTACTTGACCACCACAGGAAATTCGTGCCATTCTCCTAGCGCAATAATCCCCTTTTTCCCCAATATCTAAATCCTGCATTCTATCCATAGCCATCACACAGATCGCGCGCAGGGTCAACCTACAGAAGATCAGGTAAACCAGTATCGAAACTATACAGACACTGGGCCATAATGTATCTAGCCTGACTATGCCGATGCGCACGCGCCCGTGCTCCGCTGGAGTACTCGCATCACATTAATTAGTACCGTCTCCATGATATCCACGCGAGTGAACAGCCTGAATTCTGAAAAAGGGGAGACGAATACCACGGATCTCGTCATCAAACGATCCAAGGAGCTATACGGCTACACCCCCGAGGAGAAATCCGACGAGAACATAGAATGGATGCTCCGTAACGGATACCTCAAAGAGAAGAAGAACAAGCGTGGCACACGAGGGAGACGGTGAAAGTCAGAGTTCACATAAGTAGTGTGTGTGGGATAAACTCATACTCCTTCCGGGTCCACCTCGACGGAGCCCGCATGATGATGGCACCAGACCTCGCCCTGTTCCACACGGCCTCCCTCGACCTCTTCCCCGCCTACGTCCACGACTGCGACGGGGGGTGGCCTCCTCTGCATGACCTGCCCCATCCTAAGGGACTGATCAGAGCCTGAAGCCCTTCGGGATCAACTCTCCGTCTAGGTAAACTTCCCCGGTGCCGTCGAGAGCGAACCTCCCCTCGGAGATCATCTGCAGGGTCAGTGGGTAGATGACCCAGTCACCCCTCTCCTTGAGCCGGTCCTGATGTTCGCCCACGATCCTGTTCCGCAGCTTCCTATCCTCGAGATCGGCCTGGGACACACCCTCGGGAAAAACCACGGGTAGGGGCTCCGAGAGAACGAGGACCTCCCCGTGGTCCACCTTCTCCCTGACGACGTGGGTCGTCGCCCTGAGATCTGTCTCCCCGGCGAGGATCGCGTCCCTGACGACGTGGATGCCAACGTACTTCCGGTCGGGGCCATCCATGATGGTGAGGTCAGCGGGGTGGACGTTCAGTATCCTCCCGTCGTACTTTTCCAGGATGGGCTGGGTCGTCACGCTCATGTACCCCGCTAGGGCGATGACGTCGATCTCATGGGGCTCTAACACCTCTAGGACCAGCCTGTCGAACTCGGGCCTGAGGCTGAGGTCACCTGCCCTCTTGACCCCCCTCTCCCTGTAGAAGTCCCGGATGTCGACGCACTCGTAGGCTATATCGTGCTCATCGACGATGTCCTTGGCCCCGCATAGCTTGCTCCCGTCCCTCTTCACCCTGTCGTCCCGGACCTCGGTGAAGATGAGGGAGACCCCGTAGCCCGAGTCGGGCTCCTTGGATCGTGCGATGATCTTCCTGGCGTTCGTGCCCGACCCCGAGACGAAGCAGGCG
>CAYONH010000330.1:0-2129 GCA_964405275.1 uncultured Candidatus Bathyarchaeia archaeon
TGAAGAGCGGATGGCTCATCGGCGAGAGGCGTATAAGCAACAAGGCCGCCCTCATAGACGCGAAGCACGGGAAGGGGCGTGCCATCCTCTACGGCTTCTCCCCGCAGATGAGGGGCATCACAGCCGCCACATACAAGCTTCTCTTCAACGCCTTATACTCCTAACAACGCTTCCCATTCCTTTGAAATTTACCAGATATGGGCTCCCGATCTCCTAGGTTAGGTTTTTCTCGTAGTTTATCTGCCTGAACAGGGGCCTGAACCCAGCCTTCTCATACGCCCGGAGAGCTTTATGGTTAAACTCCGAGGTTCCAACGTAGGCGTATCTGAGCCCTTCCCCCTTGAACTGCGTCAGGGCGTGGTTGATGAGGTAGTATCCGATCCCCCGCCTCCTGTACTCGGGGAAGACTCCCAGAATCCCTATAAGCCCGAAGTCTGGGGGATACTTCTCCTCCCTGATGAAGCACTTGATGAATCCCGCAGGCTCCCCGTCGACGAGCGCGACCCGCTTCAACGATGGAGACGTTCGTCCTAATCTTCCCTGCTCCTCCATCTCGATGATCCTCCGGACGCCCTCCGGGTCGGAGACCGTCTCGTCGCCACCATGTATCTCCCTGTCCTCAGTCTCAGATGCGAAAGCCCTCAGCACGAAGTCCACGGCCTCATCAATGGAGTAGTCGTCACACGGGGCAGTCTCAAACGACTCAGATGGCTCTCTTCCTGCATCACCCTCCAAGTCCACGACGAGGTTGACGCCTGTCTTGGCCCTAGAGAAACCATGCCGTTCGTACAGCTCCCCATTCCAAGGAAGCGGTGAACCGTAGGGGTACTTCAGGATAGTGCGCACACTCTTCACCCCCCTCAGGCGGGCCTCCTCCAGCCCCCTCTCCAGGAGCGCCTCCCCCACGCCCAGGTCACGGTGAAGCGCGGGAACGGCGGGCTCCCACCGCCTCACCGTCGCCACATCTCCCCGGATAATCATCCCGAGGACCCCCAGGCACGAGCCCACGTCGTCCACCGTCATGAGGAAGAGGTTTCCCTCTCCCTGGAACTCACCCTCAAGCTCCTCAGTCTGTTCCTCCCTGCTGTAGTCGAGCAGATGCTCCTCGCTGAACCAGTGGACGTCGGACATGCAACGGGTCCACGCCGGCAGGTAGACGTCCCAGGACCTAGCAGACTCAACCCTCAAGGTGCCTCAACCACCGAGAATACACCTCCCTAACCCCTCGTCCCAGATAACGGTTACGCGAACCACAATACCTTACCCCTAAACAGGGGAACGTCAACTTGAAACACTATCTAGATATACCCGTATGTAAAGGGGGGGATCCTGCCATCCACACATGAAAATCGCCCCGACGGACGAAGGCAACGTGAAAAACCCTCCAACCGGATCCGAAACAGCACAGAAACGTGCTCCCAAACCACGGAAACCTTATCCCTAGCCAGGCGCACGTCAAAAAAAGCCTTATCCTATACTACCCATTCACAGGATAAAGAGAGCTACCTCTCCACCACGTAGAACTACACGAGGACCCACGCCACGCACCAATAGCCCTCCACCCCCTCGCTACGGCGTCCCCGAGGACCTCCTACTTCTATTCAAAAACTACCCCGCTTTCCAGGTGAAGCAGACACCCGACAACCAGGACTACACAATCGTCGTCAGCTACCCCGAGGAGAGGATGCTGAAGAGCGGCTGGCTCATCGGCGAGAGGCGCCTCAGCAACAAGGCCGCCCTCATCGACGCGAAACACGGAAAAGGGCGCGCCATCCTCTACGGCTTCTCCCCGCAGATGAGGGGGATCACTGCTGCGACCTACAAGCTTCTCTTCAACGCCCTGTTAGGCTGACCTCCAGGGCAAACACCTTTTTACCCACATTTCTTTTTTTATATCCTGAATTACTAGGAGGAGGCTCCGTGTTATCCCAGAATCAGATCGAGAGAAACATAGAATGGCTTCGGGAGAACGGCTCGGCGCCTGTCAGGTACCTCACCTACCTTCACCTTCTGGGGGCGTCCCCTGGGTCGGGGGAGATGAGGGGGCTCTGGGAGCGCGTGGAGGAGGACCCCGGCAGCCGCGAGATATTCTCCAAGCAGAGGGATGACGGCTCCTGGCTCTCAGGTGG
>CAYONH010000331.1:0-2102 GCA_964405275.1 uncultured Candidatus Bathyarchaeia archaeon
GATGCCCTCACCAGAGGCCCCGACATGAAGAACCACGTGGAGGAGGACCCGTGAAGGAGCCGACGGAGATACTCCTAGGCTTAGAGGTGGGAAGCGGGGAGCCGGTGCTCATCGACCCAGATCACGCCATAATCACGGGTCAGACCCGCATGGCGGGGAAGACCGCCACGCTGAACGCCCTTGTCAGCCGATCGGGGCGCCGGGCCGTAGCCTTCCGCACCAAGCGAGGAGAGATGGCCTTCGACGCCGTCAACTATCTGAAGCCCTTCTACAGGGAGCCCCGGGCGCAGCGAAGCAAGTATATCAGCTGGCAGTACGTGAAGGGCATCCTCGAGGCGAGCCAGGGGAGGGCGATGAACTTCGAGGAGGCCTGGATCATTAGGGCATGCGACGGCGCCCGGACCCTCCGTGACGTCTACGAGAACATCAGGAAGCTCCAGGAGGAGGCTCGGCGGGGCATCGACGAGAACCAGTACCTGAAGCTGACGGCTTACTTCGACATAATCCTTCCCCAGCTGGAGGAGAGGGAGTACGCGTCGATCCTGAAGCTAGAGGAGGGGATCAACCTCATGGATCTGGAGCCCCTCACCTTCGAGATGCGCTGCCTCGTCATGGAGCGCACCATAAGCCACATCATGGAGAAGATGAAGGACGTCGTCGTGATGCTCCCCGAGGGTTGGAAGTACGTGCCCTACCAGCTGACGACGCCGGTGAAGGCCGCCGCCATAGAACTGGCCCGGGAGGGAGCCTCGATCGGGAACCACATCTGGGTCGACAGCCAGGACCTGAGGGGCGTCGACAACGAGCTCATCGGGCAGTGCACGACGTGGCTGCTGGGGGTTCAGGTGGAGGAGAACGAGGCGAAGAGGACCAGGATCTCCCTGGGGAGCCGGGTGGAGGTGAAGGATATCCAGGGTCTCAAGCTGGGGCACTTCTACCTGAGGAACAAGAGGAACGAGCTGGTCCACGTCTACGTCCTCCCCGCCGGCGTCCCCGAGGAGATGGGGCGCAGGGTGGCCATGGGGGAGCTCTCCGTCCAAGTCGTGAGTGACTACCTGAAGAGTATGCAGGAAAATGAGGCTAAAGGTGATGAAGAGATGTATCGACAGGAAAATGAAACCCTGAAGGAAGAGATTGAGAGGCTAAAAAGACGTGTGCTGGATCTCAAGGAGGGAGCGGAACCCGAGGGAGATTTCGAGGTCCTCCGAGGTGAGCTGGAGGCCGTAAAGGGTGAGAAGGAACGGCTTGAGCATAATGTCGCCAAGCTGAAGGAGCAGCTCTCCGATCTGGACCAGGTGGACGCCCTCAAAAAAACGACTGACGAGCTCCGAGAGGAGCTTACTAGAGTAGGGAAGGGCGTCGACGCAGTCAATGAGCTCCGGGAGGCCCTGATCACGATACTGCAGCTCGACAGCACCGACTTGAAACGGGAGGGATCCACGGCGCCGTCCATGGCCACCAGCGAGGTCACGGCCATCGTTGACGGTCGACTCTCCCAGGTCCTCCAGGAGATGCCTGAGGTCCGGGTCGTCACCGTCGACGTCGACCAGGCTGCCCGAGATGTGCTTAAGGAGGCCTTCATATCGGAGGCGGCTGACAAGATAAGGTCCCTCTCGGCTGAGCCTAAACGCGCCGCCCTCATCATCAGGGAGAGAACCCCGCTGAAGACGTCTGAGCTCTACCTCATTATGAGAGGAAAGACGGGGCGGATCCCCGGCAACTTTTATCAGCAGCTGCACAGGCTGGAGGAGGCCCGCCTGGCGACCTACTCCAAGAACACCGGCTTCGTCACCTGGAGCCTGGGAGAGTTCCTCGAGGACAGGCTTGTAGGGCTGGTCGACTCGGAGGCCATCGCTCAGGTAGAGACGTTTCTGGTGAGCCTAATGCTCCCGGAGGCTCAGATCTGAGCCTGGCTAACATCATGGATGTACCTTGTACTACTTGTGAGGCTCTCGATCGATGCCTTCCTGAGGATGTCGTGGACTGTATCGAGTTGAGTGTCTGGGTGTTCAAATCGGCGAACCTGGAGCTGGTGCGCCTGCATCGCTTCAGGAACCCTCGTATTTTGAATGGCTGGGTTGAGTGCCCTGAATGTGGGAGGA
>CAYONH010000332.1:0-2096 GCA_964405275.1 uncultured Candidatus Bathyarchaeia archaeon
CTGTTATTCCCGTCAGGAGAGACTCCAGGGTCAAGGACGCCCTCAGGGTGGGCCGAGACTTCGTGACTCGTGGAGCACAGCGGCTGGTGGAGCTGTTCAAGGGGAGGTGGAGCGTGGAGCGGCTGTTCGGCAGGGCGAAGGAGTGGTTGCTGCTGGGCTGCCTCCGGCTCCGGGGCCTTGAGCAGGCGGCCATACACGCCTGCCTCAGCTTCACGGCTATGCTGGCGGTTGCTCATGCGGCTGTCCGGTGCCGTGAGCCTGGGTTGATGAGGAGTATAAAGCACTTCACGGTCTGAGACAGGGTGCAGTCGTATCGAAAGACTGCCTATCTAGGGGTATCGATGGATGTTTTCGCCTGTGCTGCCTTCGATCTCTGATGTTTCAGGTGTGTGAATCTCAAGTGGCTGTATTCATGGGGTCTGTTGATGGCTTAGTTATGTGGTCTGGATGGTGTAATGCATGATTTCTAAACAGCCTAGCGCGCGGTCCGTCTATGAGATCTTGTACTTCTCGTAGAGCTTCCTCAGATTGGCGTTGAGCTCCCGGGCCCTCTCCTCGGACTCGGAGACCTTGAGCTCCTCGCACTCGTAACCCACGACCTCCCTCATCAGCTCCACGTTCTCCTCGACGAAGACCACGGTACCGTCGTCCTTCACCCTCTCGATGCCGTCCAGCCTTGCCCCGGCCTCGTTTATCTCCACCGCCTCCTCCAGGGAAAGCCCCGGGAGCACCACCTCCGCCCCCTCAGCGCTCAACCGCGTCGGGTAGGCACCGGGCAACCCCTGCGGGCCAGCGACGCATGAGCAGACCTCGCCTGTGTTGAAGTAGATGGCCAAGACGTGCTTCAGGAAGGACGCGGCCGTCCTCATCTGGTCCACCACGGGCCCCGTGTACTGGACCTTGGCGGCGTAGCCGGCCTCGTTGTAGATCCTCGTCATCTTCTCGTTGGGGAACCTGTGGGAGACGTCCTCCCCGTCAACGAGGATCTTGAGCCAGTAGGGCCCATCCAAGCCGGCGGTGTAGTATGAGCCGTGGTGGCCGACGCCGTAGACGGTGACGCTCCTGTAGGGTACTCCCATCTCCCGGGCGACTAGCCTCTTTATCCTGGAGCAGGCGAGGTCCATGTTCCCTCCTCCGCAGGCGGGCTCCAGCCCGATCTTGCTGAGGACGACGTTCGTGAGGTCCGGGAAGGCCCCGTTCACCACCTGGGTCTCTATCCCCGACCTCTTCACCGCCTCCATGAGCTTGTGGGCGAGGGTGAGGTGGTTGGGTAGCCAGGGCCCGATGGGGGAGATCTTCCTGTAGACGTCCATGGGGAGGAGGCGGGTGATCCACCAGGACCCCAGGGATGAGAGATTGCAGACCACGGACGGCCTCACCTCCTTCAGGAGCTCGGCGGTCCCGGGGACGTCGAAGAGGTCTATCTTCCGGAAGCTCAGGTCTGGGTAGTTGCCCATGTTGTGGGCGATGTGGAGGGCCTCTTCGACCTCGAAGCGCCCCTTCTCCTCGTTGACGTCCGCACCGACGACCCTGATGTCGGTGTACTTGCTCGCGATGATGTACATCATGTCGTGGCCCACGCTGCCCGCGGAGCCTATGAGTAGGAATGTATCCATTCCAACAACACCTCAAGAATATTTACAGGAAAAATATAATGACCCTGAGTTTAAATGGCTATGCTTGGAACATGCACCGGATCAGGCCCTGATGCCCGTGTCGTTGAGGTCCGTGGTTCCGTGTCTTAACTCCCGAGCCTCACTTTTTCGTGTTGGGCTCCGATACCCAGAAGCAGCTCTGCCTGAGGTAGTCTTCCTGCCAGTCGCCGGGCCAGTCCCTCATCCTTGCGAGGTTGCTTAGGCGGTCCGCGAACTTCACCATGATGGCCTTCCGCGACCTGAGCAGTGGGAAGTAGCGGCCAGTCTCTTTTTCTCCCTGGAACGTGAGCTCCAGGACGAGGTCGGCGATCTCCCTGTTGAACTCGTGGAGGAGCTCCTCGTAGGTCGTCTCCGTGTCCTCGATGGTGTCGTGGAGTATCCCGGCACAGAGCACCTCCTCGTCGTCGGTCACGTCCCTCAGGATGCTGTGAACCTGGACTA
>CAYONH010000333.1:0-2094 GCA_964405275.1 uncultured Candidatus Bathyarchaeia archaeon
CCATGAGTCGGCCTATTCCCGGCCTCTTGGCGAACCAGAGATGACCTCTGTAATCGTAACCCTCAGGCGATTTCTCGGACATCGGTGTTCTCAAGATCAATGGGGTCGATGACTACTATTTAATCTAAAATTCCGTTGAAGCCGACCACACCCAGGCACCGTCTCAATTGTCGCGTGAACGTTCGACAGACCTCGAAGGGGATCGAGTGAAATGCACGTGCCTAATCGCCTCAAGACCCTCGTAGGACACTCAGTCTGGGCCTATCCGGGGGGTAATCTCCCTGATCCTCAGCTCGAAGACGCCCTGGAGGATCACCTTCTCCTCCTCATCGAGCTTCTCAAGATCCCTGGTCTCAACTATCCCCACAGAGTCCTCTCTGGCCCCACGTGTCGAGGTGGAGGCGAAGTCCAAGAGCACGTCCAACTAGACGCCTAGGACTCCAGCTAGCGTATCAGAGGTTCGGATAAAAAAGACTCTCAATAATATGGACCAATAGGCCCATTATATCGCACCCGCACTCGACTCCCCACGGCTCCTCCTGATCACCCGAGGGATAATCAGGGAGATAACCAACGCCATGAACGCAAACAAGGCCATGATCCAGAACGAAGCCTCAAGGCTGAAGCTGTCGGCTATGTAGCCCGCTATGGCTGCGGAGGCGGAGCCGAGGCCGAAGGCGAAGAAGAACATCACCCCGTAGGCGGCCCCCATGAGGCTGGGAGGGGAGACACGGCCCAGGAGGGCGGTCATAGCCGGCTGGTGCCCGTAGAGGGAGATGCCGTAGAGGACGACGAAGAGGGGGACGCCGACGTAGGGCGAGGGGACGAGCAGGAGGATCAGCATGCTGGCGACCATGCCTGCGGAGGCGAATATCACCACCCTCTCGGAGCTGTACCTGTCCGCCGCCTTCCCGCCCGCGAGCTGGCCCACGACCCCGAAGAGCAGGAGCACGGAGTTGGCGATGGCCGCCGACTGCCCTGAGAAGCCCCTGTCAGCCGAGATGAACGTTGGGAAGAAGAGCTCCACCCCCCTCTGGAAGAGCCCGAGGACGACGTTGAACATGATGATGACCCAGAGGTTGGGCACCGCCAATACCTTGAAGGGGGAAACCCTCTCCGAGGCCTCGGGGAGGCGGACGTCGGGCACCCTCAACAGCAGGAGGCCTGCGACGACGGAGACGCCGCCGAAGAAGGCGAAGGCGTAGCGCCAGTCCACGTAGACCCCGATGAGGTAGGCGACCGTGGGGGTGAACATCTGGCCGAGGCTGGCCGCCGCCCCGTGCAGCCCCATGGCCCCCGCCGTGTTCACGGGGAACATCTTCGAGATGAGGGTGTTCGCGACGGGATGGTAGAAGCTCGCCCAGATGGCCAGCATGTACATCCCTGCGCTGAAGACCCCGAGGCTCTTGGGGAGCAGGAAGATTGCCGTCGAAACGCCGGCTAGGGCGATGCTTATGCCCGAGATCCTCACGTATCCGACACGATCGGAGAGGGGCCCGCCCACCAGTGCCCCCGCCCCGTAGAGGAGGAAGCTGACAGTCGCCACCGCCCCGATGGTCTGGTATGAGGCCCCCAGGTCCCTGGTTATCTCCTCGAGGAGGGGGGGCAGCACCAGGAACAGGGAGTGGTTCAGGGAGTGGGCTAGGCCCAGGAGGAGCAGTACGCCTGTGCCTCGATTAGCGGTGTCCAATGCCTACAGAGACAGGCCGGGGGAGACATAAGCCTTGCAGTCCAGGTCAAGCCTGGACCACAACTCTTTATTAACCGGGAACATCAGAACGAAAACAGTTGGCTGGCGAGGTGGCGAGCGGTGATTATGAACCCCGAGATCCAGGAATTCCTCGAGGCCGAGCTCTTCCGCCACGCCAAGACATACGGCTTCGCCTTCCTCCTGGAGGAGCAGGAGCTCACCCGCAAGATCAGGGAGCGGTTCGAGCTGAGCCACTCGGAGGCCGTCTGGCAGATGGCCACGTTCATCCAGGAGAACGCCGGGCCCACGGGGGACCTCGCCGTCGTGGAGAAGGAGGGGAAGAGGTTCTTCCACTGGAGGTACGTCGAGTGGCCCTCCTGGCTCCCGTCCTTCGTGAGGAAGCC
>CAYONH010000334.1:0-2084 GCA_964405275.1 uncultured Candidatus Bathyarchaeia archaeon
CCTTGGCAACCATCTCCCTCTCTCCGTCCCTGACCTCCCGGAGGGGCTTGGCCGGTATCCCAACGGCCAGCTGGTTGTCGGGCACCTCCTTCCCTGGGGAGACCAGTGCCCCGGAGCCCACGATGGCGCCGTCCCCCACCCTCGCCTTGTCCAGGACGATGGCCCCGATGCCCACGAGGACGTGGCTCCCTATGGTGGCGCCGTGGACCATCGCCCCATGGGAGATGATGGTGTCGTCCCCAATCTTGACCGGGGAGCCGGTGGGGGCCTCTACGATGCAGTTCTCAAGCACCGTGGTCCGTGCGCCGATCTCCACGGAGTCGTCGTCCCCCCTGATGACGGCCCCGGTCCAGATGTTGGCGCCCTCGCCGATGGTGACGTCCCCGATGACCCATGACCCGGGGGCCAGGAACACGGACTCGTGGACCCTGGGCTTCTTGCCCTCGAACTCTACGATATGTCCGTGTTCAAGTGTCAGCCTCAATCGAAAAAGGTTTACGGGGGGCACATCAAAGTAGAGACCGCTGACAGATGGGTTTCCCCTTTGAGCGTTTCGGCTACCACGTAGTCTTCGACAAGGACATCATCGACGCCCTGGAATGGGCTGCGTCACACGGATTCGGTTACATCGTCCCCGACCTCATGATCCCGAGGTTCTGGCCTGAATGCTACACGACGTCTGATAGGCGGAGGATTAGAAGGCACGCCGAGGATGTCGGGGTCTCCATCGCCTTTCACGCTCCCAGTGATGACCTGAGCCTCGTCGCCCCTTATCCTGAGGTTAGAGACGGCATCCTCAGACGCATGGGGATGTGCCTGAATCTGGCTCAGGATGTTGAAGCCAAGCGCTTCACGATCCATCCCTCCCAGCCCCAGGGCTTCTCATCCAAGGGCAGGCCTGGAACCTACTTGGAGGACCACAGGAGCCTCTACCTAGAGACCCTCAAAGACGGGATACGAGGAATCGTGGCTAAGGCCGACGGGGTGCAGGTCTGCGTCGAGAATGAGCCCCTGACCCCATTCGTTGAGGAGGCATTAGAGGGTCTCATCGGCGAAGGCACAGAGATCTACCTCACACTGGACGCCCCGAAGGCTCTTGACCCCAGAAAGGGGGAGCCCGTCGAACGCGTGGAGGCCTTCTACGCCAGGAACGTCGAGCACGTGAGGGAGATTCACCTCCACGACAGGCGCCCCGGGGGGACATACCACGACGTACTCGGTCAAGGTGATGTGGACGTTGAGAAGTATTTAAGATGGTTCGCAGACCGCGACGTCCACTTCACGCTTGAGATCCGCCCCCGTGAGGAGGCTCACAAGAGTCTACAGTACATTCAGGGTCTTTGGGAGAGCATCTAGCTTCAGCTCATCGCGAGCATGCGCTCTATGGGCTTCCTGGCCCTCCTGGCGATCTCCTCGGGCACCTTGACGACGGGCTCCTCGTCGAGCAGGGCCTGGTAGGTGTTCTCAAGGGTGATCTGCTTCATCGCGGAGCACTCGTTATGCTCCAAGGCGGGGAGGAACGTCTTCCCCGGGATCTCCCTCCTCAGGCGATCAACCAGCCCCACCTCCGTCCCGATGATGAAGACCTTGGCATCGGACTCCTGGCACCTCCTATACATGCCCCCCGTCGACAGGACATAGTCAGCCCTCATCTGGAACTCGGGCTCACACTCGGGGTGCACGAGCAGCTCCGCCTCCGGGTACCTCTCCTTCAGCTTCATCGCCTCGGCGCCGTCGCCGAAGAACCGGTGGACGCTGCAGAACCCGTCGGCGGGCACAGGTATGAGGGTCTTCCCCGGGTTCCTCTGGGCCGCGTACCACACGAGGTTTTTGTCCGGCCCGAAGAGGATGGTTTCAGCGTCGAGCTTAGAGATGATCTCCGCGGCGTTGCTGGAGGTGCACATGACGTCGGACTCGGCCTTGACCTCAGCGTAGGTGTTCACATACAGGACCACTGGGGCGTCAGGATGGCTCTCTTTGGCAGCCCTAAGCACGTCTACGGGGAGCATGGCCGCCATGGGGCACCGGGCCCTAGCGGAGGGGATGATGACCTTCTTTTCCTGGTTGAGGATGGACGCGGTCTC
>CAYONH010000335.1:0-2073 GCA_964405275.1 uncultured Candidatus Bathyarchaeia archaeon
AGTCGCCGTGGGGCGGCCAGGGCGTCTTGCTCCCGACGGAGAGGAACTCGGGGCCCGGGCGGTGGAGGAGCACGGTCCTGAGCTTCCCGATGGTGGTGTTCGCCTTCCACTTGCGCCCCCAGTACTTGGGCATCTCGTCCTCGAAGTCGGAGAGGACCTGGGGATGCCACTTGGTGTACATCTCCTTGAGTGTTTGATCCGGTCTCTTCTTTGAGCCGTCAGAACTCATTACAATCGAGTCTGAGTTCTCGAACATCGTATAAAAATGGTGGGAGAAGGATTTGCTAGAACCGCCTGCGCCTCTTCGGGTAGGGCTGGAACGGGGTCCGGGGCTCCGTGCTCACCCACTCGGTGGATTCGTCCAGCCTAGAGAGGGACCTGAGGAGGTCGAACGTGACCCACCTGGAGGCCTGGGGGTTCGGCTGGTACTCCCAGAGCCCGTACCCCCCCTGGTTCTCCACGACGAAGACCACGAAGTCGGCTACCCTGGGGTCGTCGGTCGAGGCCCCCACCCTCCAGCAGAGGTCCAGGATCTGGGCGACGTCGAAGCGGGCGTAGTAGGTCAGGAAGCCCCTCGCCCTCTCCGCCCCCAGGAGGCGGGCGACCTCGTAGCCCAGGGCCTGCCTCTCCTTGGTCTCGCGGCCCAAGAGGAGGTCCAGGGCGCGCCTCGCCTCCTCGCCCTCGCGGCGTCCAGGGTGGTAGGCAAGGCAGCTGAGGGCCCCAGTGGTGTTGGACCTGCAGCCCCAACGGGAGTGAGGGAGCCGCCTGTAGCCCGCGACATAACCGTAGTTCCCGGAGGCGACACCCGTGGGCCAGGCCCCGTCGTCCAAGCGCTGCTCACTCAGCCATCCGTAGGCTTCCTCGGCCCGTGGATCCGTGGCGTAGCCGCAGGAGGCGAGGGCCTTCAGGGGGATAGCGGTCTGGAGAGGTATCATCGTGTAGCCCTCCACCTCGTCGAGGCCGTCGACCCCACCGCGTAAAGGCCACGATCCGTCGTCAAGCTGCACTGAGAAGAGGTACTCCGCGCCGGCCTTGACCGCCGGGTGGTCGGGGCTGAGGCCCAGGTAGCCGAGCCTCATGAGGGCTTGAGATGTGGACTGGATGGTGCCCAGGGAGAGGGTGGCTGCGAGGCCGGTGCTCATCCAGGAGCCGTCTGGTGACTGGAGGTCGATCAGGGAGGTCACCAGGGGGTCCTCACCCCTTATCTCCGTGAGCTCCCGGACCTCGGGGTCGCCCTCATCCCTCCCCAGGAGCTCCCTGAGCACGAGGAGGCGGAGGGAGGGCGACCTGTCGCCCAGGAGGAGTGGAGCCCAGGTCATCCCATCGCCTCCAGCGCCTCTCTCAGGTATCGGGCCGTCGGCGTCTCCCCTGAGGCCAGCTCCTCTGGGGTGCCCGACGCTATGACGTATCCCCCGTCAGGCCCCCCGACCGGTCCCAGCTCGATGAGGCGGTCGCAGGCGGCGAGGAGGTGGGGATGGTGCTCCACGACGATGACGCTGTGCCCCTCCCCGACGAGCCTGCGGAGCACCCCGATGAGGCGGGAGACGTCCTCCATGTGCTGCCCCACGGTGGGCTCATCCAGTATGTACAGGGTCTCACCAGCGTTCCGCCTGCAGAGCTCCCGTGCGATCTTGAGGCGCTGAGCCTCCCCACCTGACAGCGAGTACCCGGGCTGCCTCATCACGAGGTAGCCTAGGCCCACCTCCCTCACCGTCCCCAGGACCCTGCTGAGGGTCTCGTCCTCCGGGAGGAGCGCATGGACCTCGTCCACGGTGAGGGAGTAGAGCTCGGGGAGGGAGATACCTTTGAGGCGCACATCCTGAGCCTCGGGGGAGAGGCCGGTCCCGCCGCAGACCTCGCAGGGGGTGACCACGTCGGGGAGGAAGCCCATCTCCAGCCTCTCGACCCCCCGCCCCCTGCAGGCGGTGCACCTCCGACCCAGGGTCGCCTCGTCTACCCCCTGGGCCTGCGCGTCCTCGGAGGCGGCGTAGACCCTTATCAGGTGGTCCCTGAGACCAAGGTAGCTGAGGGGGCTGCCGATCCCCGCCTTGCTCTGGTCGACGACCACCGTCC
>CAYONH010000336.1:0-2052 GCA_964405275.1 uncultured Candidatus Bathyarchaeia archaeon
CACTCGGTGTCGGCGGAGACCACCACGACAACCCCGTTCATATCCTCACCTTGTACCCTCGAGGACTAATGTCTTACGTCTGAAAGACCATCTTTTTCAGACACCATTCACCGTAAGAATGACGGAGGCCATCAATACGACCGGAGAGTCCAGAGCTGAAAGGGTCCTGAGATTCTACTACCCCCAGCCCAGCTTCCCCGCCGTCTCGGTGACCGGCGGGGGCTGCGCGCTGAACTGCAAGCACTGCGGAGGCCACTACCTGGAGGGCATGGCCGACGTCAGCACACCGGAGAAGCTCAAGGAGTTCTGCTTGGGCCTCGAGGCGAGGGGTGGGGCCGGTCTCTTGGTGAGCGGAGGCTCCACGCTGGAGGGTAGGGTCCCCCTGAGGCCCTTCCTGCCTGCGCTGGGTTGGGTCAAGGAGAACACGGGCCTCATCGTGAACCTCCACACGGGGATGCTCGACATGGACGAGGCCGAGGAGATAGCTGCCACGGGCATCGACATAGCCTCCGTGGATGTCGTGGGCAGCGACGAGACCCTCAAGGAGGTCTACGGCCTCGAAGCATCGGTCAAGGACTACGGGGATACCCTAAGGTACCTCGAGGAGGCGGGCGTCCCCACGGTGGCGCCCCACGTCTGCGTCGGGCTCCACTTCGGAGAAATAAGGGGGGAATATCGCTCCCTCGACATCATAGGGCGCATCGACCCCGAGGTTATGGTCTTCCTCGGGCTGATCCCGACGCCTGGGACCGAGATGGAGGATGTACCTCCTCCAGGGACAGATGACATTGTTGACGTCATCGCGGCTGCCGTGGAGCGGTTTCCTAGGTCTGCGGTCTCCCTTGGATGCATGAGGAGCAGGCAGGACAAGGAGGAGATGGAGCGGAGGGCCATAGAGGCGGGTGCCTCCAGGGTCGCCGTGGCGTCACGCTCGACGTTGGAATGGGCTAGAGGACGGGGCTATACTGTCAAGGTCATCGACGGATGCTGTACGATCCCTGAGAGGCTGGAGGAGCGGGCCCTCAGGTCATGACTCCAATGTGAGCTTGAGGACGTGGGCGAAGTCCTTCTCGGAGATGCCGAAGAGGGTGATCTCCTTCTCCCCGAAGAACGCCTCCACGGTCTCATCGATCTTGGATACTTGTATACCTCTCAGCGCCTCCTCGAGGTCGTTTATCGCCTCCTCGGGATGCATGAAAAAGTCCCCCGTCACCTTCACTGTGATCAGGACGCCGTCTTTGACCTCGGTCTCGGCGACCAGAAGCTTGCCCCCAGGGATCTTGTACTCTGCTCGCTTCATCTCTGGAACACCCACTCCTTGGAGCTGTACTTCTCGTGTAGCTCCCTCACGAGCCCCTCCTCGCGCTCCGTGAGCTCTCCCGGCTCGAGGACGACGTCGAAGGTCTCCTCGAATCCCTTCACGAGGGCGTCCCTTGCCTCATCGAAGGGGACCTCCCTCCCCAGGTAGCGGCGGACGTTGGTGACTCTCTCCTCCACCGCCTGGATGAGCTTGTCGCTTATCTTGGCGTCCGAGACCCTGAGGACCTGGAACATGGTCTTTATGTCGCTGTCGACGAGGACCGTGCCGTGCTGGAGCACCACCCCGTGGCGCCGGGTCTGGGCGTTCCCGGAGATCTTCTTGTCCCCCGCCACGATGTCGTTGACGGGCTTGAACTCGCAGTCGACCCCCAGCTCCTCCAGGCCCCTGATGATGGCCCCGCAGATGAGCTCGTATGAAGCGAGGATGTCCCTTGGTATACGCGGGTCCTTCTCTGGTGCCACCAGGCTGTAGGTGATCTCCCCGTTGTAATCATGGTAGACCGCGCCTCCCCCCGTGATCCTCCTTATGACATCCACGCCCTTCTCCTCGCAGGCCTCCAGGTTCACCTCCTTCTCCACACTCTGGAAGTAGCCTAAGGATACAGCAGAGGGGTTCCAGCGGTAGAGCCTCACCGTGTTGGGCGTCTCACCCTTGGGCCTCGCCAGTGCGATGGCCTCGTCTATGCTCATCTGTGTGGGGGCGTCCTCGATCCTCATGTCGATGAGCCTCCA
>CAYONH010000337.1:0-2043 GCA_964405275.1 uncultured Candidatus Bathyarchaeia archaeon
TCATAATAGGGAACTCGCTGTACAAGCGGTGACATATCCAACCCATTATTTCCTTACGCTGTAGACTATACTCCAGAGCAGCTTTCAAGGAGGAGAAAGCGTGTACAAGTATTTCTACAATTAAATACTTGAATAATCCTCTAGGGTGTATGCAGATTCCCCCTATTTCTCATCGTGTACATGTTGAACGGTGATCAAGTTGGACGAAGACAGTGGCATTGTTGACGATAACCCTAGGAGGAGCATACTCGTCCTCCCATCCCTCGTGGTCACCCGTTTCGCGTTGGGGGCCCCCTCCCTCCTCGTAAGCCTCCTCCTCATCGAGATCGGATTGACTTTCGGGCAGAGCGTGGGAGCCACGGGGCAGATATCCACCGTCTCCTCCGTCATAGCCTTCGTCGGGGCCCTGACCATGGGGTTCCTGAGCATGAGATTCAGGCACAAGCATCTCCTGCTCACGGGGATGGTCTTCTTCACACTCGCCGCTGTCGGCTGCGCCTTCTCCCCTCGGTTCTCCCTCATGGTGGCGTTCTACGCCCTGGGCGGCCTGGGCGCCTCCATGGCGATCCCCATGACCTCCACGATCGTGGGGGAGCTCTACCCCGTCTCAGAGAGGGCCTCGGTGATGGGGTACCTCATGGCGAGCGGGGCCCTCTCCTTCGTCATCGGGGCCCCGGTCATTACCTTCGTCGCCGGCTATGGAGGGTGGCGCACCCCCTTCCTGGTCTTCGTCGTCCCCCTGGTTGCCTTGGGCACGGTTCTGTCATATCTGGGGCTCCCGTCCGTCCCATCGGGGGAGGAGGTGTCTGATGATGGGAGGGGTATCGGCGAGGGGTTCAGGGAGGTCCTGATGAACCGCTCCGCCGTCGCGTGCCTCCTGGGGTCGGCCCTCAACGCGGCGTGCTGGCAGGCCATCGTCTTCTACAGCGCCTCATTCCTGAGGCAGACGTTCCAGGTCTCCGCAGGATTCGCCTCCCTGTACATCATAGGGGGAGCCTCAATCTACACCGTTGGTAGCCTGTTCAGCGGCAGGATCATCAACAGGTTCGGGCGGAAGCGGACCACCGTCGCCATGAGCGTCCTGGCGGGGGCTTTCACACTGCTCTACTACAACGTGCCTGACCTCTGGATATCGACGGCCCTGTCCTACGTGGCCAGCCTGTTCACCGGCTTCAGGTCGTCTGCAAGCGGCAGCCTGACCCTTGAGCAGGTCCCGGCGTACAGGGGCACCATGATGTCCGTAAGCTCGGCGACCGGGAACATGGGGGTTGCCCTCGGCGCCGGCATCGGGGGGCTGATGCTCCTCTGGTACGACTACAACATGCTGGGAGTCACCTTGGGGGGAGCGGGGATAGCGGCCTCACTCCTGTTCCAGATCTTGACGAGGGAACCAACAGAGAAGTGATGAGACCATAATAAAACGAGGGCTGCCTTCCTTTTCTTTTCCTGATTGTTATATTCGAGCACGACGCGTCTATGAGACCTTGTACTTCTCGTAGAGCTTCCTCAGCTTGGCGTTGAGCTCCCGGGCCCTCTCCTCGGACTCGGAGACCTTGAGCTCCTCGCACTCGTACCCCACGACCTCCCGCATCAGCTCCACGTTCTCCTCGACGAAGACCACCGTCCCGTCGTCCTTCACCCTCTCGATGGCGTCCAGCCTTGCCCCGGCCTCGTTAATCTCCACCGCCTCCTCAAGAGACAGCCCGGGGAGCACCACCTCCGCCCCCTCCGCGCTCAGCCGCGTCGGGTAGGCACCGGGCAACCCCTGCGGGCCGGCAACGCATGAGCAGACCTCGCCTGTGTTGAAGTAGATGGCTAGGACGTGCTTCAGGAAGGACGCGGCCGTCCTCATCTGGTCCACCAGGGGCCCAGTGTACTGGACCTTGGCGGCGTAGCCGGCCTCGTTGTAGATCCTCGTAATCTTCTCGTTGGGGAACCTCTTGGAGACGTCCTCCCCGTCCACCAGGATCCTGAGCCAGTAGGGCCCCTCAAGGCCGGCGGTGTAGTATGAGCCGTGGTGGCCGACGCCGTAGACGGAGACGC
>CAYONH010000338.1:0-2032 GCA_964405275.1 uncultured Candidatus Bathyarchaeia archaeon
AGAGTTTCGACAATGGCGAGTTTGCTCTCAACTACGCGGAGGGGCCGGAAGGAGGGCCACCGCTGCTCCTGCTTCATGGTACGGGGAACCGATGGCAGGCCTTCATGAGGCTCATTCCATCCCTCTCTACCCGATGGCACGTGTACGCGCTGGACCTCAGGGGGCACGGTAGGTCCGGCAGGGCCCCCCACTACGGCTTCGGATACTACTGCGATGATGTCGTCAGTTTCATCGACGGAGTCATCGGTGAGCCGACTGTCCTCTTCGGCCACTCCCTGGGGGGGAGGATGGCCCTCACAATTGCGGCAAACCACCCCGACATGACGAGGGCCATTATCCTCGGTGACAGCAGCCTATCCGCCCCTAGACCGTCGAACAGGCTTGGGAGCGGCTTCTCGTCACTGCTTGAGATCCTAGAGGTTAGCCCAACCGTCAACGAGATCTATCAAACGCTGAAGACAAGGGCCGGCGAAGCCTTTGAGCCAGTCTCAACCCTCAACAGGGCTAAGAATCTGAGCATGGTCGACCCCGAGATGTACAGGAGCATAGTAGACAACCCGGATCCCAGATCCAGGCACTCTCACTTCCATGGCTTCAACCCCCCTGAACATCTCCCCAAAGTCAGGTGCCCGGTACTCATCCTTCAGGCTGAAAGGGGAATGCTCAGGGCGGAGGACGTCGGGAGGGCCCTTGACATCCTACCTGAAGCCTACCACGTGATGCTCGATGACGTGCCCCACGAGTTCCTCATGTACGACACGGATCCCGTGCTCAGGGCCGTGACGACCTTCCTGGAGTCCCTCATGTGACTTGGATTTAACCTTCAGACGTGCTGTAAATGGGGTTGGACCAGGCCCTCTTCCCAGCATAATCGGTGACCTCTATGCGGACGTAGGTCTCACCCAACCTCCCCTTATATGAGGCGCTCGTCAGCGGGCTACCTTCGGCATAGTATTTCATCCCCAGCGAGGGGGTCGATACGAAGGATATCTCCTTCGCAGGCGAGCACTCCACCGATATCACGCCCCCGTCGTCTATCGCTATGTCCCTTATCTCGGGACCCGTGCTCGAGTAGAACAGCCCCCTCCTTATGCTGGACAATATGTCATCCTCTCTCAGGGACTTCGCCTTCACCATGATCCAGGCGACGGCCGCGTCGAGGGGCAGCAGGGGCCTCTCCGCCCCGTGGTGGTCGTCCACCGCGTATATCAGGGGGCGCCTGCCCATGACGATGATGTCGTCGATGTGGGACGCGGAGACCCCGGTGTTCCTCTCGTACTCGCAGCTCGTGTTGAAGATCTCGACCCCGTGGTATCCCTCTATCTCCATCATGTCCCGGTGGTTGAGCCCCGACCAGTAGGGATGGGCCAGGATGGCGATCCCCCCTGCACCGTTTACGTGGTCGATGACGAGCTGTGGGTCCAGGTCCCTGTCGAAGTCCCTGAAGGGGAGCGTCTCCTGGATCCCCAGTGCCACGATGTGATAGGGCTGGTTCGCGTGGGTTCTCCCTATGCACATCTCCTCGCCAGGTATCAGGAGGAAGCCCGCGTTCCCTAGACCCTCGACGTCCGTGACTCTGCTGTGATCTGTGATCGATAGGAAGTCGTATCCGGCGCCCGAGTAGATCTTCACGAGCTGCTCCGGGGTCCTCGTGCCATCCGACCTAGTTGAATGGGTGTGGACGTTTCCCTTGAACCAATGCCCCTCCCCTCTGAACGGGTTGACGAAGTAGCGCCTCATAGGTGAGGATATTGTCACATTGGATAGATTAAACTTTCAATACCGACATGCGGACTGGAGTAAAGTGATTTATCTAGATGTAAGCGAGGCCTGAAATAATGTGGACTAGTGGTATCTAAGAGCTAGGCGTGTACCTCACGGTAGAGCTTCCTGTAGATGGTCTCCCATCTCTCCTCCGTGATCTTGTCGGAGATCTCCTTCATGACGTCTCGGAACGCCTTCTTCCAGTCCTCTCCCTCGTACTTGTAGTAGACCCTGGACAGATCGTTCCAGATCTCCACCCTGTTCTCCT
>CAYONH010000339.1:0-2029 GCA_964405275.1 uncultured Candidatus Bathyarchaeia archaeon
CGTACTGGAGCATCTCCGTCCAGGCCTCGTGGGGGGCCTCCTCGAAGACCCTCTTCACCTCCGCCACGGGCATGGAGGGAACGTCGTACATACCCCCGGTCATGGAGATGAGCTTCTTCCCCTTCATCAGCTCAGCAGCCGCCAGGACCACCTTGGTGATGACGCCCGGCTGGAATGTCTTCCCCAGCTTTGAGTAGAATTTCTCCTTGTCCAACGCGAATTCACTGCTCACATACGCGTGAGACGCTTATAATTAATTTGGGGCCTTCCTGTAGTCGCGTATAAAGTTAATCAACTGATTGGTGCGACCTCAGAGGAATCTTGCGAGGCGCTCCTCGGTCGGGATGTGGTCTGTCACGTCCCTCACCACGAGGACGGCCCTGACAATCTCCCCCTCGGAGTCCCTGACCGGGCTGGCGGTCTCCTCGATGAAGTGGTTGCCCCCCGGGCCGTAGTCCCTCCGGTACACCATCGCCGTCTTCTCTTGGCTCTCCAGCATCCTGAGGATTGAGCACTCCTCCCCGAAGAGCTCGCAGGGCACGTTCCTCCCGGCGACGATCCCGTGGCACGTATCCGCCTCCAGGCTCACGTTCAGGAGAAGGGCCCAGTGCCTGGCGGCTTCATTGGACTGCAGCAGGGTGAAGTCGTCTACGTCGATGAGGAGCACTGGGTCTGCGACGCTCTCGAAGATCGCCCTGTAGTGCTCAGCCGTCTCCCTGACCTGCTTATCCCGCATCGCGCTCATGAGGACGGCGCCGACGCTCTCCGCAAGCTCCTCCATGAAGCGGATCATCGACGACGTGAACCTTTCGGTGCGCCTGTCGTTGAGCTGAAGCAGGCCGATGGTCTCGTAGCTGTACCGTATCGGTATCAGGGCGACGGACCTGTAGCCCTCGAGATGGCAGATGTTTCTAGTCTTGGTCAGCCGGTCCTCCGCCGTGGTCGTGGTCAACAGGTCCTGTGTAGAGTTCGTCCAGAAGCTGCCCCCCTCGGAGAAGAAGGGCTTGGAGGGGTCGAATCGGCCTCTCAGGATGTTCCCGCACATGCATTCCAGGACAGGCATGCCCATCTCGTCTCGGTAGGGCTGCCCCTCGGAGTCGTAGGCGCAGAGGCTGTTCTCCATGAGGATGTGGTCGTCGGGGAAGCCCTCGAAGGCGTAGTAGGGGTAATCGTCGCTCTCCTGTAGGCGTATGCCCACCGCGTCGATCCCCGTGTAGTCCTTTATTATCTCTACTATCTCGTTCAGGATGGAGTCCAGCTTCCTCCGCTGGTTCAGGACCCGGAGGACCCTGAGCGTCGTATCTCTCTTTCTTGAGGTCCACCAGTCATTCACGACCCTCCGTACGTGGCTTCCGAGGAGCTCGTAGCAGTTGGGATCGTTCTTCTGATGAAGGTGAATGTTCCTACCCCAGTCCGCGTCCTCTGTAGTCGAATATTCATGAGCCCGATCCGTCAACAGGATCAGAGGAACGTCCGATGTACCCCTCACGTTCTTGGACAGTCTCAGTGTCTCGTTTTTCATGGAGTTGTCATCCACGATGAGGCAGTCATAGTCGTGATCCTCAAGAAGGTTCGGGACGCTCTCCGGGGCTGAGATGATGTCGACCTCGAAGCCCTGTAATGACTCCTTCAGCTCTCTAACGGAGTTATCTTCCCAACCTATGAGGAGGACCCGGATGGGGGGCTCCTCCCCGGAGCCGCCTTCACGCAAGTTCTATCGTTCAAACCTTGATGAATCATTATATATCATGTTCGTAACCGGCGCGAGTCAAGTAAGGGAGAAAAAAGGCTCTCCGTGCTACTTTTAAATCTCAGCTGACATTAAATTATTTGAAGCTCCCAGGGAGTCTGAAATGTATGCTGGAGGGCCTGACCCGCGTGGAGAGGGAGGTCTACGAGCTTGTACTGCGTGCGGGGGAGCTCATGGCTAAGGACATCCCCCTCAAGAAGGCTGGGGTGGTGCCGAGTCTTGTACGGAAGGGGCTGCTGGAGGTCTACAAGAAGCATGCGTCTCCCACGAGCCCCAAGA
>CAYONH010000340.1:0-2022 GCA_964405275.1 uncultured Candidatus Bathyarchaeia archaeon
CTCTATCCCCGTCCAGACCTCGTGGGAGTAGGGGAAGGGTATCCTGGGGCGCCCGCCGTCGGGCCATGTGCAGGCCAGGAGGCCGTCCTCGTCGTTGAGGGCGTAGGTCCTCTGGGCGTTGTCGTGCTCGCTGAAGTCTGTGAGGAGGTTGTGCCTGAACACGGAGCAGATGGCGTCCTTCACGTGGTCCTCGGGGAGCAGGTAGCCGAGGCCCGCGATGTGGGCGTTCACCTGCCCCAGGAGTTGGTCGGCGAGGCATCCAAGGCCATGCTGGTACTTGTATGCATCGACGTCTTCGAGCCTCTGGACGTAGAACTCACCGTTCCATAGGGCGCTGTCGAGGTTCACCGAGCCCCTCTCGAGGAGCTCCCTGTACCTCTTCGAGGCCTCGGCGTCCCCCGCCTCCTCGGCCATCCTTGACGCCGCCTTCAGCGCCCCCAGGAACATCACCCCGCTGAGGGGGTTGGGGCCGTAGAACTCGATGTCGTACGTGTTGTGCTGCTTCCCGCTCGTTACCCCGTCCCCGTCAGGGTCCCAGGTGGCGCAGGCGTAGTCCACAGCCCTCCTCGCCCCGGGCCAGAGGGACTTCATCCAGTCGGTGTCGCCGCTGAGCCTCCAGTCCCTGTATAGCCTCATGACGCTGCCGCACTGGCCGTCGGAGGCCGCCTCCATCTCGTCCCAGCTCCTGTCGCTGGGGAAGGCGTGGTGGGCCCTGAAGCTCATCCAGCCCTCCTCGTTGGTCTCCACACCGAACTCGGTCTCCCTCATGCTCCTCTCGAGGCTGGGGAAGAGGAAGGCGAGTGTCTGGGCGTAGTTCCAGACGTGGGTGCAGCTCCCGCTGCAGCAGCCTGCGTCGTCGAAGCAGCCCTCGTAGCCGAAGAAGCGTCCGTCCTCGAGCCAGAAGCATGTGGGGCTCCTGATGACGGTGATGTTGGACGAGACGGCGTCGAGGACGTGGGCGGGGAGGGTCGAGGAGAAAAGGGCGCCGTGGAAGGCTTGGGTGAGTTCTTCAAGGCGATCCAGGTTCTCGACGAGGTACCTGGAGACCTCCCAGGCGCTGCCGAACCTGGCCGCGTACCGGTTCCTGACGGTCTCCTGCTCGCAGTCGCATCCGGAGGAGCAGTCGGCCTTCCGCTGGTCCCAGTTATTGACCTTGTTGGGGAAGAACCAGGAGAGGATGAACCTGAACTCCGCTGATTCACCGGGCTCGATGGTCTCCACCGCCCCGAGGCTCCCCACGTCGTACTTTCCCTCCTCCGAGGGCTCCGTGTAGCCCAGGTCGGTGAGGAGGCCGTCGTCCATGAAGTCGTCCCAGAACTCTCGGATGTAGTCCCACCATCCGCTCCTGAGCCAGTGCCTCTTCACCGTGGTCCGGGGGTTGGTGGTAGCGAGGGCCAGGCTCCCGTAGAGGAGGCTGCCCTCCGGATGCTTACCCGAGGTGAGGTGGAGCCCCCTGAGCTCGTCCTCCTCCAGGTACTCGTTGACATTTCCCCCGAAGCAGTCGGCCTTCACCCTGCCGAAGTCGGCTATCCCCGTCCAGCCCACGGCGTTCATGAGGGAGCCGACGACTGTGACCTCAGCCACCTCGCTCCCCGTGTTGACGACCCTGTACGTCAGGATGGCCGCGGGGAGCCCCGACTCGTCCGGTTCGTGGGGGATGAAGGGGGTGTACGCCTCGAGCTGTATCTCCAGTGGAAGGCCCTCGTCCTCGAAATCGACATACACGAAGGGGTATTCACCCCGCAGCCTGGAGTCCCTGAGCCGTGGGAGGCCCCCGACCCTGTTGGGGTCTATACCGTGGGAGTCGGCGAAGGGGGGAACCAGCCTGCTCTCGAGGACGCGGGCAATTGTCTTACCGTCTGGGCGCCTCATGGCGATGGAGAAGAAGGAGTAGTGGAGCTTCTGACCCTTAGCCGAACGGTTGAAGATCTCCCAGTCCCTCAGGTCTCCTCGGGAGCCGATGGAGACGTTCCCGGTGCCTATCCCGCCGAGGAGGAAGGCAGCCTGGGTTGCCTCCCTGCC
>CAYONH010000341.1:0-2000 GCA_964405275.1 uncultured Candidatus Bathyarchaeia archaeon
CCGCCTCTGCTCTAGGTCGGCTTCCCCGATCCTTAGGTTAAGCGTCCCCGGATACGGGTCAAAGCCCAGCTTCTCCACGATCTGTTCCCTGTAGCCGGGACGGGTGATATAGTACCCCCCCTGGTACATCCCGCTGAACACGGTCCCCTCGAACTCGAAGACCTCCCCCTCGGCACCCTCCAGCTCCCCCCGGAGGACCGTGTAGACCTCATAGAGAGCCCTCCTGCCCTCACCGGTCACGCGGATGAGGCTGCCATCGGACCCGATCCTCCGGGACACAAGCCCCGCCCCCTCCAGCGCCCTCAGATGCCTCGACGCGGACTGCTGAGAGCACCCCAGCCTCGCGGCGAGCTCCGTCGTGGAGACCCTCACCGCCCCCCGCAGACACCCCAGCCTAGCAAGCTCCAACAGGGTGAACCACAGCGACGGCCCAACCCCCCCACCACCAGACGAGACCAAATTACCCAAAAAAGAGTATGATCAGAATATAAACGGATCACTCAGCCCTTCGCAACAGCCACCGGAACAGACACCATCACCTTACGCCCTAAACCCAGGTAATGGCTCACATCAGCGACCCTGTGGACGTCCTTATAGCTGTCGGGACTCTCCTCCTCCAAGATGCGCCCACTAGCCGCTTTCACCACGATCCCCTTACGCTTCAGCTGCTGCACGATCTCCTGGGCTTGGAACCGCTTACGGGCACCGGTCCGAGACATCACCCTCCCCGCTCCGTGGGCCGTGCTGGCGAAGGACATCTCCTCCCCCTTATCCGTGCCCACGAGCAGGTAGCTGGCCGTCCCCATCGTCCCCACGAGGAGCACGGGCTGACCCGTAGACTTGTAGTCATCTGGCAGATCCGCCCTCCCGGGACCGAAGGCACGGGAAGCCCCCTTACGGTGGACCATCACGTCCCTCCGCTTCCCGTCGATGACGTGCGTCTCTCTCTTCGCCGTATTATGGGTCATCCCGTAGACCAGCTTCATCCCCATGTCGTCCGCCGACCGCTTGAACGTCTCCTCGAACGCCGTGCGCACGTGGTGCATGATGACATGCCTGTTCAGGAACGCCCAGTTAACCGCGCAGGACATCGCCTCGTAGTAGTCGTCAGCCTCCCGACTCTTCAGCGGGGCACACCCCAGCTCCCTGCTCGGAATACGGATGCCGTACTTCCCCACTGCCCTGTCCATGACCCGGATGTAATCCGTCGCGATCTGATGTCCGTATCCCCTGGAACCAGTGTGGATCCAGCAGACGATCTGATCCTGCTCCGTGATACCGAACGTCTTCGCCACACCCTCATCGAAGACCTCACGAACACGCGCGATCTCAAGGAAGTGATTCCCGGCACCCAACGTCCCCAGCTGACTCGAACCCCGATTCTTAGCACGATTCGAGACTTTATCCGGATTCGCCTCTCTCATGCAGCCCCCCTCCTCCATGTGCTCGGAGTCACCATCCCAGCCATAACCCTCTCTGATAGCCCAGTCGACGCCCTCCGAGACAGCCCTGTCCAGCTGGCCCGTGGAGACACGGATCCTGCCCCCGACACCCACACCGCAGGGAACAAGCCTGAAGATCCTGTCGATGAGCTCCTGCGCCTTCGGCTTCACCTCCTTATACGTGAGATCAGTACGCATGAGGCGCACACCGCAGTTAATATCGTAGCCAACGCCTCCAGGAGTGATGATCCCCTCCTCAGAGTCGAAGGCCGCTACGCCCCCAATAGGGAAACCATACCCCTGATGACCGTCGGGCAGAGTAATACCGAACTTCTGAATCCCTGGCAACTGGGTGATATTCAGAGCCTGGACGAGGGTATCATCCCTCCTCATCATGTTAAGGAGAGTCTCGTCAGCGTACACACGGGCAGGAACCCGCATGTAACGATTATACTCCACGGGCACCTCCCAGATCAGATCATCAACTTTCTTAAGCGGAATATCCATGAAATCTCAAAAACCGTAATCAATTGGGAGGTAATAAGACTTTTTTGGTGC
>CAYONH010000342.1:0-1993 GCA_964405275.1 uncultured Candidatus Bathyarchaeia archaeon
AGGCTGAACAGGCCGACGATGCCGAGGAGCCAGAGGAACCTTCCTCTCACCACCTCCCGCAGTCCCTCGAGGAACCTAAACTCGCCCTCCTGGCTGCCGACTATCTCCTTGACGCCGAAGAGGATGATGATGAGGGCGATGCTCCCCGGCAGGAGCGAGAGCCAGAACACGTCCCTCACCGTCCATCCCAGGAGCACCATGACCCCTGTGGCCGTCAGCGGGCCGATGATGGCGCCGGTCTGGTCAAGGGTCCTGTGGAGACCGAATGCCTCGCCCCTCCTGTTCGCGGAGACCGAGTCGCTGATAAGCGCGTCCCTCGGCGCGGTCCTTATCCCCTTCCCGACTCTGTCGGCAACTCTGATGAACAGCGCATCAGTGATGGATGATGCTGTGGCGAAGAAGGGCTTGACGACGTTGGAGACGGAGTAACCGATCAGTATGAAGAGCTTCCGCTTCCTGAACTTATCGCTCATTATGCCCGAGACGGCCCGCAACATGCAGCTGAGGGACTCCGCCACGCCCTCGATCAGGCCCAGAGCGGCCACGGATCCCCCGGGCAGCCCGAGTATGAACATGGGTAGTATGCTAAACACCATCTCGCTTGAGACGTCCGTGAAGAAGCTGACGAAACCCAGCCTGACGACGTTCTGGAAATCACCCTCATCTTCGTCCATAGCTAAGTCAGCCACTGACCTTACCTATAATAAATTTCGTAGTACGTGTGAGTTATTTTCGAGACCTAGGAGGAAAGGGGATCGAATGGAGAAATCGGGGTTAGAGGTTACTATTCCTCTCTCTTCTCAGGCTCCCTCAGGAAGAGGAGTGCCGCAAGCGCTCCAACTGCCAATGCGCCGATACCCACCATGAACGTCGTCCTGCTCGAGTACGTCTGATAGAGGTAGCCCCCGAGGATCGTCCCCCCGCTCCAGAGGAGGGGCCTCATCACGTTCAGCACGGCGTTGAACCTCCCCCGGTGCTCCTTGGGGGCATAGTCCATGAAGAGGGCCTGCCAGGCCGGCGTGTTGAAGCCGACGACGACCGCGAAGACCAGCCGGATGAGGAGGACGTCCACGAACCCACGGGAGTTCAGGAAGAAGTAGACGACCACAGGGAACATCAGCACCGTCGGCCGGATGAACCTCACGCGACCGCGACGATCCGAGGCAGAGGCCGCAGGGAGCCTCACCAGAATATTGACGACGGTCATCACCGTCATGGTGAGCCCCCACTGGGACGACGAGAGCCCCACCTCCTCGGTGGCGTACGTGACGAAGTAGGGATCGATGAACGCCCAGGCCAAGACGTACAGCATGTCGACGCCGACGAAGACCCAGAGCTGCCGGGGGAGGACGCTGAACGTGGACCTGAAGTCGCCGAAGAGGTCCCTGATTACAGCCCGTAGCCCCTTGACCTCCTCCTCCACGGGGACGAGGGTCTCCTCGAGGAACCTATACCTCAGGAAGCCGGCGACCATGTACATCGCAACCACGAAGAGGTACCCCCACCTCATGGCGACGACGATGCCATGCCTGTCGATGAGGACCCCCATGATGTAGGGCGAGAAAAGTCCGAACAGGGGCGGGATGACGTTCCAGAGGGCGTATGAGAGGGCACGGTTGTCCGGATTGGTCGAGTCTGCGAAGAGGGATCCGAACGCGGGCTCCCTGATCCCCGAGAAGATGGAGCCCAACGCGGCCGCAACGAACAGGAAGTGGTAGCTGGGGGCGATGGCGTTGACCAGCTCGCTGAGCGCCATGAGGAAAGTCATCGTGTAGACGATCCTCTTCCTCCCCATGGAGTCCGCCAGGTACCCCCCCGCCAGCGCTGGGAGTATCCTGACGATGGCGCCCACGGCGGAGATGAGCCCGATGTCGACGTAGCTCCCACCCAGCCCCAGTACGTAGAGGGCGTAGAAGGGCATCACCATCTGCCCCGCCAGGTGCCAGAACCCGGAGCTGACCAGGACCACCCCTAGGTTACCCCTCAGGAACTG
>CAYONH010000343.1:0-1988 GCA_964405275.1 uncultured Candidatus Bathyarchaeia archaeon
CGCCGGATGACGCCGGGACCTTTCCGTTCTCGTTCATCTGTGTGCCGAACCTGTATGCGACCCCTTCGAAGAGCTCTGGACCATAAATGAAGGGTACCTTATTGCGAAGATCGAGAGCCAATCTCTTTGATAGGTTATAGTCCGTTGCGACCTCCTCGACAAGCTCATCTCTGAGAGTCTCGACTATTCCTATGGCCTCGTCTATCTCCTCCCATGAGTCCTTGATGAGCCCGAGGCTTTTCAGAGCTGTCATGAGCGTGAACAGCTGGAAGGGGATAGCCGCCCTCGGCTTCATTCCCTTAGGCAGCAGGATGTACGGCAGCTGTCCTTCGTGAGAGAGCTCAAGGAGCCGACCACCGGACGTCACACAGAGTACTGGAGCACCCCTCTCGCGTGCTTCCTCGAGTGCCAACAGAGTCTCCTCGGTGTTCCCCGAGTAGCTCACGGCGAAAACCAGGGTCGCGCTTCCGATGAAGCCTGGGATCCTGTATCCCTTTGAGACGTACATCGGGATGCTGGCTTTATCTTGGATCCAGTCGCATATCAGCTGGCCTCCTATTGCCGAGCCCCCCATCCCGACGAAGACCACTGAGCTGAATGATCGATCCGCTAGGTTGCTCAGATCTGCTTTCTTGGTGATTTCAATGGCTCTCCTGCAGTCCTCAGGGAATCTCCTCAGGAACTGGAGCATATTCGACTTGTCCAGCTTCCTCATATTTTCCAAGTCGTCGAGGGAGGTCATCACCACTATTCAGAATGAATGCAGATAAAAGGTAACCCGTTTCAAGACACACAGGCTATGGAGAATAACGTATGGCCTCCGAATCTCTTGCGATATTAAAAATAAAATGAGAAAAATGGTGCTGCCCTAGTCTTCCACAACGATGGCCGCGACGGGGCACGACGCCTCGCATGCCCTGCAGGCGATGCACTGGTCTTCTTGGGCCACCACGACCTTGTCCCCTTCTACCTCGAAGACGCCCATGGGGCAGGTGTTCACGCATGTCTGGCAGACAGTACAGGTGTCCTGATCAAGTTTTACACTTGGCAATTCGTTATCCACCTCTGGAATCCTGTGTATTTGCAGCTATCCGTATTAAAATGTTGAGGTAGTGATGTTCCTCAGTTGGTTTCAAAGAGGAATGTTGAAGGGCTCAATCAGACGTTGGCTTGGATATCCGATATCGCCTTCTCTATTCGTTTGATGGCCTCTCTCTGTCTGTTGAGCCTGCTCTCCCTTCGCCTCTGGTGGTCTCTGCGGGAGATCCTCCGAGCCCTGAGCCTCACATCCAGGTTCCTCAGATCCTCGTTCACCTTGGAGACCTCCTCCTCGGCCCTCCTGATCTGCCTTAGATAATCGCTTAAATCGGGCTCATCCTCCTCCAATGCGCTTCCAGTCTCCTTGAGGGACCTCTCCAGGCGTCCTTGCCTCCTGTTGATCTCAGCGAGCCTCTGGGCCTGCTCGTCACCGTCGGGCCTGTCATCCTCCAGGATTTGGATGTATTCGTTGAGGAGTGTGATCCTATCGAGGTAGTTCTCCAGGTAGGATGCTATCCTCGGCTTCTCTGCGACCACCTTCTTCTCTATCACCCGGGGCCCGCGTCTCCGGGTGAAGTATATCACGCCTATAACGATGGCCAGCACGAGGAAGACACTCAAAGGTTGTATGTATGATGCGAGGGGCGAGACCGTGTATCCCAGGCTTATCTCAGGTTTGTCGTATGGAATGCTCGACCCCAAGTTGAATGCCACTTCGGTCTTCGATCCCGTTTTCTCCGTGGATGCTGGGGCTGGCTGTGCTGAGATATATTCACCTCCCCTTGGCAACGTGAAGACCACAGAGAGGTCGTGTATGTAGAATGGGAATCCCGGGACCGTGTACACTGCTGTGTTGCTCCCCTCCGCCTTAACTAAAAAGTCATCCTTATCAAGCGAGTATGAGATCGTAGGCTTCCACATGTCCAAGTACATCCACGTCGACCTCGGGA
>CAYONH010000344.1:0-1986 GCA_964405275.1 uncultured Candidatus Bathyarchaeia archaeon
CGACATCGGTAGGACCCCGCTGTTCTTCTACGTCGCTCACCTTTGGCTCTACAGGTTGAGGCTTCCAGGTGTCCTGGAGCCCCCCTTCTACCTGGAGATGTACCAGACCTTCCTCCTCTGGGCGGCTGGTCTAGTGGTTCTCTGGCGGCTCTGTAAGTGGTACTATGGGGTGAAGAGAGCTCACCCGGGCTCCATACTCCGGTACTTGTGAGGTGATTATGAAATGAGAAATCCCTTGAATGAATATGTGAAACCCAGACAGCTCGCAGCGTATATCCTCCTTGGATTACTGGCTGCAGCCTTCTCGATTCGTGTGGCCCCTGTGAGAGGTGATCCTCCGTGTATAGCGTTGAACCGCATGGGCCAGGTTCAGGAGTCACTGGAGGACTACACGTACAGCACATACTTTGGAGGAAGGAATGCCGAAAGGATCGTGGACGTGGCCGTCGACTCTGAGGACAACGTCGTGGTGTTTGGGGGCACCTACTCGACGGATATCCCGACGTTGAATGCATACCAGGACGAGTACGGGGGAGGTGCTGTGCCCGAAGTCCCTCACATGATGGGGGATTGCTTCGTAGCCAAGCTCTCCGATGGGGGGGAGCTCCTGTGGTCGTCCTACCTCGGAGGGAGCGAGCTGGATGACCCGGAGAGAATGCTGGTCGGCGACGACGATGAGCTAATCCTCATAGGGGTCACTCAGTCCGAGGATTACCCTGTAATGGGTGATGCCATTCAAGCATCGTACGGTGGAGGGGGGTCCGACTGCTTCCTCACCGTACTATCATCCGACGGGGCACTCGTCTACTCCACATATCTCGGGGGCTCAGGCTCAGAGGGGCTAGGAGATTTTGTGATTGACGCGATGGGCAACATGGTTATAGTTGGGAGCACCGACTCGACCGATTTCCCTGTCTCCTCGGATGCCTACCAACCTGAATTCGGGGGATCACTCGATGCCTTCATAACAGAGATAGATGCTGATCGGGCAACCATCGTCTACTCATCTTACTTCGGTGGAGGTGACAGAGATGCAGCGGGTGAACTGGAGTTAGACGGCGAAGGCTGCTTGATTGTAACGGGCACGACTGAGAGCGACGACTTCCCGATCACAGACGACGCATTTCAGGGCAGCATCGAAGGGGAGGAGAGAGACTGCTTCATAGCCAAGTTCCAGGGATACGGCGACCTGCTGTTCTCAACTCTGTTAGGAGGAGACCACATGGACGACTGCTTCGGGTTAGGAGTTGACTCGTCCAACATCATCCACATCGTAGGTAGGACGTGGTCGGGTGACTTCCCGATTACCTCTGACGCCATCCAGGACGTCTACAGCAACGTTGAACTCGAAGGGCCCAACCCTGAGTCCTCCGTCGACGGGTTCTACGCCAAGCTCTCATCTGAGGGGGACCTCCTCTACTCGACCTTCTATGGGAGAGAGGGCTGGGACTCCCTTTTTCAGGTCGGCTTCCACGAGGAGGACACCGTCGTCATGGGTATAGTAAACTCCGGGGGGTTCCCGGCGGTCAACGCCTTCCAGGGGGACTTCATGGGGGCTATCGACGTTGTTCTACTGGTCCTGGATGGCGATGGCCAGCTCAGGCTCTCCTCCTACCTGGGAGGCGCAGGCGTGGACCACCCGAGTGGGCTGGTCGTGGATGATGGGAAGCTGTACCTCGCGGGCAACAGTGACTCAACCGACTTTTACACAACCGACGATGCTTTTCAGGGAGCCAACCAGGGAGGGGGGGATGGGTTCATATTCACCTTGGAACTTGGGAGATATCTTCAAAACGTCGATGATATCCAAGTGCCGAACCCCGCTAGAGCAAAGCTCATCTCGAACATCACATCCTATGGCGTCGTGTTGGCGTCGATACTGGTTTGGGCTGTGCTTATGAAACGATACTTTCAAGGAGAATGACTTCAACCAGTCACTTCGTCGGATTATCCCCTCTGAATCTGCACTTTTCTACCGATGAAGGC
>CAYONH010000345.1:0-1985 GCA_964405275.1 uncultured Candidatus Bathyarchaeia archaeon
TCTCCCCTGTCTCCGCAAATCCCACCGCCCTCCAGAAGGGTATGGCCGCAGGGTTGGATGTGAGCCAGATGTCCTTGACCCCCCGGTTCACCAGTATCCTCTCGGAACGCCCGTAGAGCCCCCTCCCGTAGCCCCTCCTCCTGTGCTCGGGCCTGACGTAGAACTCCATCATCCAGCCCCAGCCGGGCCTGTCGGTCGTGTCCACCTTCATGTGGACGAACCCGATGAACCCGGCGTCCGCCCTGAGGAGAAATAGCCAACGCTCCTCCTCCACCTGAAGGTTAACAACGCTCCTGAGGAACCTGCCCCGGAGCTCCGGGGGCTCGGAGCCCATGTAGTCCTCCCCCATCTCCAGGAAGACCGACGCCAGCTCCTCGTCGTCCTTCATGACCCTGACTAGCTCGAAGTCGTCCGCCATAACATCAACCAGGAACCTGAAGGAGGTAATAATGTTTCCCCTCCCGCCACGATGGAACCTACTCCATCCACCATAGCCCGATATAAAGACGTGTATGATTCAACTGACGCTTACAAACAAATAATAGCAAGCCTACGAGTCCCCAAAACAGCATGGACCTGGCCTTCTGGTTCATCGCCCTCACGTTCCTGGTAGCCATAGTCTGGGGGCTATCGGCCCTTAGGGCCACCAGACGCAGATATTGACACTCAGCACCGACATCAGGTCCAAAATAGAAACGTGCTCAACCAAAAAAAGCAATTAAAAAAGAATACCCCCAACACTGTGAACCCGGACCCTCCAGGCCCCACGCATTCACACGGAAACGACAACGAGAAACCCACATGACCACACACCGACGATAAAAAAACGCCTCACATATACCACCATTCACACGGCCTGGAACCCTTATCCCCTGCCAGCCGCATTGGGCAACCTGCGGACTACGCGTCCACCTCGTCCTCGGGCGACTTCTCCTCCTCGGGCTCCTCCTCCACGAAGTCCGTCAGCGCCCTCTGCTCAGACACCACCCCATCCAACCCCCTCCACTCACCCTCATCCACCACGCCCCCCACCTGCTCCTTGATCACCTTCGCCAGCCTAGCCCCGATCAACGGGATCTCCACAAGCCGCCCCAAAGGCGCCCTCTTCAACGCCGCCACACTCTGGAAACCCGAGTTATACAGCAACCGAGCCCGCACCCGTCCGATCCCCCGCAGCCTCACCAACGGCAGCAGCCTCTCCGACACCCCGTACCTCACCCGATCCCTCAGCCGCCCCAGGTGCCGCCGATGCTCCGTCAGCCCCAGCACCCCCGCCAGCTCGAACGTAGAGTACAGCAGCCAGTCCGCGTTGGTCACCGCGTTGTACCTGTCCCCCGGCGCAACACCGTACCTGTCCATCAGCTCCCCCTCCGAGACCTCCTGGATCCACGCCCCCAGCACCATCGCCGTCTTCACCTCCCCCAGCACCTGCCCCCTCTCCACGTAGTCCCCCAGCAGGTCCCCAGGCGGGAACGCGAACTCGTCCAGCCTCTCCTCAGCGTACTCCCCCACCAGATCCTCGTCCTTACGCCTGGGACGGAGGATAGGCCGCATGTTCGGCGTATGACAGATCATGTGAAGCCACGTGAAATCCGTCACCTCCGGCGCACCCCGCCTGAGCCCGTCCCGGATCACCACCGCCGAGTAGGGGTCCACGTACAGCTCAGAGACCCTCCTCCCGAAGTCCGTCGCATAGACGTAGTCCCCCTTGTACTCGATGAGGTCCTCACGCCGAAGGTAGCTCAGGATCCCCGCCAGTATCAGCTTCACGTTCCCCATGGGATAGTGGTAGCCGTAGAACGTCCCCCCGAAGAAGTCGATGAGCCCCTGCTCCGTGTGAGCGTAGTCGGAGGCGACAGCCGCCAGTGTGTGCCCCCTCAGGGCCTCCTCCTGCGCCAGGCGGCTGAACAGCCTCTCCGGACGCGCAGCGACGTAGTTCTCCATCAACTCGTCCTGCTCATCCGACGACGACGCTATGAGCACAG
>CAYONH010000346.1:0-1977 GCA_964405275.1 uncultured Candidatus Bathyarchaeia archaeon
CGACGTCATGCTCCGCCGCAGACGGTATCAGCCTCTCCTCCGCCTCCCTCAGCACCAGGTTGAAGGGGAACTGAAGCGTCTCGAACATCCCGGACTCCACTGCCCTGAGAGCCACGTCCAGGGGGTGAAGCGAGATCCCCACGTGAAGTATCTTACCCTCCTCAAATGCCTCCTGGGCGGCCTCGTACGCCCCGCCCGGCTTGAAGAGCCCATCGTAGGCCTCGTGGTTTCCCGGGTTGTGGAACTGCCAGAGGTCGATGTAGTCCGTACCCAGCCTCTCCAGGCTCCTGTCTATGCAGTCGGCTGCGGTTTCCTTGTCTCTCCAGAACCCCTTTGTAGCGACGATAACGTCGTCCCGGTGTCCCTCGACTCCTTTACCGATCCTCAGCTCGCTGTCGTGGTAGCCGATGGAGGTGTCGAAGAAGTTGACGCCGAGGTCGATCGCCTTCTGGACTATCCTCACAGCTTCGTCGAAGGGGGGCCTCTGTATAGGGATGCCTCCCATCCCAACCCTGGAGACCATGAGCCCCGTCTTACCTAATCGAATATTCTTCACTTCAGTCAGCTCCCGCCGTTAAACCATTATCTATAACGAGATACGCTTTTGATTTAATTTCCATTACATGTTCTCCTTATGCTTCTATCTCACGCCGTGAGGACTTCATGTGCCCTCCTTAGACTCTCAACAATCTGGATGCCCTGCGGGCACTTCTGCATACATTGACCGCACTCTACGCAGGCAGTAGCGTCTTTACCCTCATGATAGATATCCATCAAACTGTAATCGATCTTTGAGTGCCGCCAACTGAAGAGCTGCCAGTTGTTGTACAGGTTGAATATGAAGGGGATGTTGACTTCCTGGGGGCAGGGCATACAGTAGCCGCATCCTGTGCAGGGGACATCCATTAGACTGCCGTAGATCTCGGCTATCCGCTTGACCCGGGTGCGCTCCTCGTCGTCGAGGACCTGTCTCTCACCCGATGCGAGGGCGACGTTGTCGTACAACATGGATTGTGAAGTCATGCCGGAGAAGGCGCATGTGACGCCGGGGTGTGCCCAGACGAATCTGAGGGCGAGGTCCGCGAAGTTGTTCCTGCCCTCGGTCAGGAGGTCACGGAGCTCCCCACTTGGCTCGAGGGCGAGGCGTCCACCCCCAACCGATCCCATGACCGAAACCCCCATCCCCATCTCTGAGGCATAGCTGATCATCTCCGCGTTCCCTTGGTCGAGGATGTTGTACTGGACGAGCATCACGTCGAACCTGTCAGAGTCTATTATCTCCTTCAGGGCATCAGGCTTGTCGTGGAAGCTGAAACCTAGATGCCTGATCTTCCCCTCCGCCTTCGCCTTCTCCGCCCTGTTGAAAACATCCATCCTCGGCACCTTGTTGCGCCAAAGGTTCCGATTGAGGCCGTGGAGCATGTATATGTCGATGCAGTCTACGCCCAGCCTCTCGAGCTCCGCGTCGAGGTGCCACTCGAAGTGCTCAGGCTTGTTATACTCTGGGCTCCAGAACGGGGTCTTGGTCTCGAGAACTACCTTGTCTCTGTACCCGTCCTTGAGTGCCTTGCCTACCAGATACTCGTTGTCGCCGTAGTAGTAGGCGGTGTCGAGGTAGTTGATGCCCATGTCAATCCCTCTTTGAACGAGTTTAGCGCCCACAGACCTCTCGGGGGTACCACTAGGCAGCCGCATGCAGCCAAAGCCGAGTACGGATACCTTGAATCCAGTATCTCCAAGAGTCTTGTACTTCAAACGTGCTTCCCTCCAGTCGCGCTCGCGCGTTGAACAACTTTTTTATAGAAATCGAGATTCTCCGCGATGATCTCCCGGATAGGAAGGTGGTAGGGGCACTTCTCCTCACAATCACCGCAAAGGTCACATTTTTCCCAACTCTTCAGATGAGCTCTTGCTCCTTTCCTGAACCATTCACTGGACCGTAGTTTGTAGGCAGCGGTCAGGTAGAGAAGCTGAGGG
>CAYONH010000347.1:0-1969 GCA_964405275.1 uncultured Candidatus Bathyarchaeia archaeon
CACCAGTAGCCGAAGTCGTTTGCCTCCCTCATGATGGTGTGCACGCAGACGTCCGTCGTGATCCCCGTGATGACCAGGTGGGTAGGCGGCGGATGGATGTTGAGGAGCTGCTGCATTATGGTGCTCTGGTGGAAGGCTCCTTTGCTCGCCTTGTCGATGACGTACTCGCCCGGTAGGGGGTACAATTCTTCAATCGTGTCCCAGTTCCTCTCGCCTCTAATGAGCAGCTTCCCCAACCCGCCTTGGGGGGTGTCACCGATGCCCACCCCGTTCCCGATGATCTTGCTTCGCAGGATCTTGTTGAAGGGGCAGTCCGAGAGGTCGGGGAGGTGGCCTTCCCTGGTGTGGATGACTTTGATGTCGGTCCCTCGAATGGCATCCAGGCAGGCCTTGATGGGCTTGATGGCCGCGGCTGTGAGCGACAGATCGTAGCCCATGACGTCGACATAGCCGTTACTGCCGCAGAAGTCGACCTGCATGTCTATGCTTAAGAAGGCGGTCCGAGCAGAATCGAACTCCAGCCAGGCCGTGTCCCCGAACCTGGGGCAGTCCTCGACCTCGACCTTGAACAGCTTACCTCGGGGCTCCCCATTGAGCCATGTGGGGAATTCGAATGTCTTGGTCTCCTGGAACCGTTCGTAGGCCTCGGTCACTCTATCCAGGGCGTCACTTTGGGCTTTCTGCATAAAAGGCTCATATTTTCTTATCTCTGGCATTTTTCTTCACCCAAAAACTCGCACCTGATCCTAGATTTCAGCGAAATATAAACCTTAACGAGCTGGATGATGGTATCAGAATCTAATCGATCATTACGACGTGAGAAAGAATGTGGTTGTGTGTGCGATGTCAATCAATCTCGGATTCATGGTTCTTGGTTCTCGGGCTTCTCTTTCCGGAAGAATACCTGCTCCATGACTATCACTATTATGATGACGGCTATGACGGGGTTGCTGAACACCGTGGCTGCCAACCTTGGCGTCTGGTCCCAGAAGCTCTGGGGTAGCATGCTCAGCCCGAAGCTGAGGAAGACGGAGAACCCCGTCACGAGTATCTCCCTCCTGCCGAAATCCTGGCTATGCCAGATGTCAGCCGCTGTGCCTATGACCGTCGATGCAATCCCTATAAGTATGGCTCCTGCTACAGGGTCGGGCATTGCCGCCATGAACCCGCCCATGGGGCCGAAGAAGCTTGCCACGATGAAGATGGCGGAGCCGTACAACAGGAAGGAACGTGAGGCCACTCTGGTGAGGGTTATGATTCCCAGGTTCTCTCCGTATGCTACGAGACCCGGGACTCCCAGCAGCCCTGCGACTGTGGTCTCCACGACGCCCAGGATCGTGAAGGAGCGCCGCATCTGCCCCTCTTCAGGCGTGTGACCCACTATGGAGCCCCAGCCGGTGACGTTGCCATACAGGTTGAGGGCAGCCATCAGATTCACGACGACCATCGTGAATATGAGGTCTAAGGGGGGCATCCCCGCTCCGAAGGGGAAGAGCTTGGGGATGGTTATCAGGGGAAGCTGCGTGATCACCCCCCAGTCGAACTGCCCGGATACGATGAATATCAGGTATCCTGCGACGATGACTATCAGGGTCGGGATCGTGGATATTATCCCTTTTCCCTTTATGGAGACAAGGCCCGCGATTAAGGATAGGCCGAGGCCCACGAAGAAAGGCCACCCCGGGCCATAGGAGGCGATCATTGACACCCCCAGGCCGGATATGGACATGCCGACCATCATGACCATCGAACCCAACACGAGGGGGCTCCAGACCCTCGAGATGTATCCTATCGCGCCGATCGCGCCCAGCACGGCCACTACGATGCCTGCGATGGCCTGGGCGTTGAATGACATCAATGCGTATTCTCTTCCCCCTATTCCTAACGCGGCTATTATCGCCAGCGACGGGATCACGTTGGGCCCTGAGACCATGGCGAACCTGTGCCCCAGGTACGTCTGGATAAACGT
>CAYONH010000348.1:0-1966 GCA_964405275.1 uncultured Candidatus Bathyarchaeia archaeon
CGTATATTGCGGCGTCCCCAACCTCTTGTCCATGCGGGAGTACGAGGAGAAGCTCAAGGCCATCATCGAGACGGGGGGAATAGAGGCGGAGCACCTCAGCTTCGACAGGTCCTGCCACAGCGTCGCCGAGGCCGCCCTAACTGTGGGCGCGGAGCCCGAGGACTTCGTGAAGAGCATCTGCATGGTGGACGGGGCAGGCCGCGCCATCATCGCAATCGTGAAGGGCGAGGACAGGGCCAGCACCAGCCGGGTCGCCAAGGCCCTGGGCATCCCGCGCCCCAGGGTCGCCTCCCCTGATGAGATGCTGGGCCTCACTGGCTTCCCCGTTGGCGGCACCCCGGGCTTCGGCTTCGACGCAACGTTCCTAGTGGACCCCCGGGTGCTGGAGAAGGAGGTCGTCTACCTGGGGGGAGGATCCGACATGGCCCTGGTCAGGATGGGCACCTCGGAGCTCGTGAGGGCCAACGGCGGAAGGGTTGTTAGGGTGAGAAGGTAAACTATGGACGTTCTGTGCTAGAGTCTAGAACGGTAGGACCATGCTGATGAGTGGGACCAGCTGTATTCCGAGGAGGAAGGGTGAGACCCTTCGGATAAAGACCGTCCAGTCGTAGTTCAGCCTCACGTCCTTGCGTAGCAGTGGGACCGAGACGTAGATCCACGCGGAGAGGACGGTCACCGCAAGGATGGGCACCGCCCTGCTGAGACCCATCTGGGCGTAGCCTATCACGCTGGCGACGCCCATGCCGACCAGGGTGGCGAAGTAGAGGCGGACCGTGGTGTCGGCGCCCCACACGACTGCGACCGTCTTTATGCCCATGGCCCTGTCGCCGTGGATATCCCTCAAGTCGACTATGGGGTTGACGCCCAGAGCTAGTACCATGTGCATCGCTATCAAGAGCATGATCTGGTTGTTGAACACCCCCACCGTGTAGGCACCGGACAGGTCGGCTAGGATGACGCCCATGGCGATGGTGAGCTGCTTCATTATGAACCTCTTCTTGAGGCGCACGGGGTCCGTCGAGTAGAGGACGCCCAGGGCCAGATACGCGAGTTGGTAGCCGAAGACACGTGCGTTTATCGAGTACGCGATGAGGAGACCCGCTGCGGAGACCAGGACGATGAACGCCTTGAGCTCCCCCTCGGTCACTCTGCCGCTCCCGATGGGCCTTTTCCCGGGGAACTGGCTCCCCACCTCCATGTTCTTCCTGTCGTCCTCGATGTCCATGAGGTCGTTGTAGAAGTAGACAGCGTACCCGACCAGGGTCACCGAGGTGATCACCCTGATGAGGTCGAAGGCCGAGAAGGTCGAGGCGCTGATGGAGGAGATCAGGAACGCGATGAGTGCGGGCCACGTGTAGACTATGATGACTATGGACCTAGATTTCAGGCAGAGCAGCAGCTTTTCCGATATATTCCCGGACATTTTCTTCAACTTTTCTTGTTTTAACACTCGGCTGTCTTACTTTTTCGGTAAAATTTACTATTCTCAGCCTGCATTAAATGTATTTCGCTTCTATTTTAACGATAGATATTATAAATCGATAATTTTATCGTGGGCTGCACTCCTCCAGAGTAAGGGCGCCTACTTCTTCATTGACTGGAGGAACTTGGTTCGTACATTCCTCGCATCTTCGTACTCCACGTCGCACATCATGTACTCCATAAACCCCTCGCAGAAACTCTCCATCCCGCTGGGCCCTTTCTTCAGGAGCCTCCTGAGGTGCCTGGACTCGTCGATGAAGCGGTTCACGAGGCCCATGGCGAACGTATTCTCATTGATCAGCGACTCCATGAGTTCCTCTGACTCCCCGACTATGCTCTGGGTGACAGCCAGCTGGACGGCGAAGGTTGTCCCCGCCATCTCCCTCATCAATAACAGGTCCTCCGTGGACAGCGTGGAGGCGAACGCCAGGTTCATGAAGTATGGGAGGGACAGGACGGACGCCATCACGCGGTCATGAGTCTC
>CAYONH010000349.1:0-1966 GCA_964405275.1 uncultured Candidatus Bathyarchaeia archaeon
CCTACGCAGATCCTCGTGAATAGGATCGAACTATTAGAAGCGAAATATGGTATATACTGGAATATATGTAATAACTATCAATTTATACATACAGAGGAAAATTAAACCTCAGGATACTTCTGGTGGAATTATGATAGAAGTCAGATTTCACGGAAGGGGTGGACAGGGCGCCGTTACCGCCGGGGAGCTGATGGTCAACGCCGTCAACCTCGAGGGCAAGTGGGCCCAGTCCTTCCCCTTTTTCGGTGGTGAGAGAAGAGGAGCCCCCGTCATGGCTTTTCTTCGAATAGATGATCAGAGGATATGGCTGCACCAGCAGATCTATGAGCCTGACTGCTGCGTCGTTCTGGACCACGGGCTCGTCGTCTCCATTCCCTGGGCTGAGGGGCTCAAGGAGGGGGGGATAGCCGTCCTGAACTGGCCGGGCGCCCTGGACGACCTTGAGCTGCCTTCCAACCTATCCAAGATCGGCGTAGTTGACGCCATAGCCGTCTCCGGTAAGGCGTTCGGTAAACGGGCGTTCCCGATCACGAACACGACGATGCTTGGAGCTCTTGCGAAGACCACTGGCTGGGTGGAGATAAGCAGCCTCGTTGAGACGGTGAAGGACAAGTGGAGCGGCAACATCGCGGAGGCCAACGTAATGGCCATCAAGGAGGCCTATGCGGCCACGAAGGTGCATGAGGTCTGAAAATGAAGGAGAAGGAGATAAGCCTTAAACTGGTGCCGGGCGGCTGGGTCAGCACGCCGAGACCGGCGCAGAAGACGGGTACCTGGAGGACACTCAGGCCGGTCGTCGACGTGGAGAAGTGCATAGGCTGCGGCATATGCGAGAGCTTCTGCCCTGAGGCCACCATCAAGGTGGTCGATGGAAAGGCCGAGGTGAACTACGAGTACTGCAAGGGCTGCGGCGTCTGCGCCAACGAGTGCACCTCCCAGGCCATAACCATGGAGCTTGAGGTAGAAGAGGAGTCGGAAGGAGGTGGCTCCTGATGGCACGGAAGGCCATGACAGGTAACAAGGCTTTCGCACACGGCGTGCGACTCTCCAGGGTCCAAGTGATAGCATCGTACCCCATCACCCCCCAGACGACCCTCGTGGAGTACCTGGCCGATTTCGTCAACGACGGCGATCTCGACGCCGAGTACATCAGGTCGGAGGGTGAGCACGGGATGATGGCGCAGGCGATCGGGGCGGCCCAGACGGGCGCAAGGACGTTCACATCGACGTGCTCAGCAGGCTTCGCGTATGGATTCCAGGGGATCGTCTCCGTGCCGGGGCTCCGCCTCGGGAACCTGATGCTAGCCAACATCAATCGCCCCCTCGGGGCACCGGGGGGCCTGCAGGCGGATCACTCCGATGGGTTGACTGCCCGTGACTGGGGATGGGTGTACCTATACGGGGAGCACCATCAGGAAGTCCTCGACACGGCAATCCAAGCCTACAGGATAGGCGAGGACCACAGGGTGCTCCTACCCACCATGGTGGGCGCGGAGGGGTACTACATCTCGTACACTACGGACCTCGTCGAGCTTCCCGAGCAGGAGCAGGTGGACGAGTTCCTCCCGCCTTACGAACCGGTGGGAGTGATCGACGCCGACAACCCCATGTCTCCGACGGTCTTCGGGACTCCAGAACAGATGATGGGGATGAAGTACTCGGTCCACCAGGCCTCTCTCAGGGCCAAGGAGATAATCAAAGAGGTGAATGTGGAGTTCGGGGAGATCTTCGGGAGGACCTATGGCAACGGGCTCATAGAGGAGTACAAGGTTGAGGGCGCGGACGTCGTCCTCGTGACCATGGGGAGCTTCACGGGCAACGCGAGGAAGGCGGTGGACGACCTCAGGAAGGACGGGAAGAAGGTGGGACTCGTCAAGGTCAGGTCCTTCAGGCCCTTCCCGACGGAGGACTTCCAACGTATAGCCGAGGACACGAGTGCGTTCGTCGTCGTCTCAAGGCACGACTC
>CAYONH010000350.1:0-1963 GCA_964405275.1 uncultured Candidatus Bathyarchaeia archaeon
ACGACGGGGGCGTGATATCGGTGGAGTGCTCGCCTGCGAAGGAGATATCCTTCGTGTCGACACCGTCTCTGGGGATAAAATACTATGCCGAAGGCAGTCCGCTGACTGGCGCGTCATATAAGGGAAGGCGGGGGGAGACATACGTCCGAATCGAGGTCACAGATTATGCTGGGGGGAGGGCCTGGTCCAATCCGATCTACAATGAACCTGAAAACTAAATAAAGGGTGGATCGGACGCGAGCGCGATTACCCGTTCGTCCAGTTCACCTGAGGGACTCAAGGAAGGTCGTCACAGCCCTGAGCACGGCATCTGTGTCGTGCATGAGGAACTCGTGGGGCATGTCCTCGAGCACCACGTGGTAGGCCTCCGGTAGGACCTCCATGGCCCTCTCCACGTCTTCCTCTTTAAGCATCCCCCTCTCAGCCTGCAGGATGAGCACAGGGCACCTGACCTTTGGGATGTGTTCAGGTGGGTTGAAGCCGTGGAAGTGGGAGTGCTGTGAGCTCGGATCCGGGTTGTCCGCTATGCTCCTGTACATCTCGGGGTCGACCATGCTCAGGTTCTTAGCCCTGTTGAGGGTGGAGACTGGCTCGAAGGCCTCGCCGGCCCTCTTCTTCAGCGCCTGGAATATCTGGTTGACGCTTGGGCTCCCCTCCAGGATCTCCAGCAGCGACGAGAAGCTCCTGCCCATTCTGTTCGACGGGCCCGGGGCGCTGAGGCTGCTGTCACCGAGTATGATGGCCCTCGTCTTGGCTGGGTGGTTCGCCGCTATGGAGAGAGCCATCCTGCCCCCCAGGGAGTGGCCGAATAGGACTGTCGGCTCCCGGATGACCTCGTCGATGAAGGCAACGGCGTCCTCGCAGTAGTATCCGAAGCCGTAGTGGGGGGCCCTGCCTGACTTGCCGTGTCCCCTGAGGTCGAGCGCGTACACGTGCCATCGGGTAGAGAGGGATGGAATGAGCCTGATGAAGGCCTGCCATCGGTTCCCCGTACCATGGAGCAGGAGCAGCGGTGGTCCTCCTTCCGGCCCCTCCGCGTAGTTGAGAGCAAACTCGCCATTGTCGAAACTCTTCTCTTCTATCACGGATGAGAGAGATAGCCGTACGTGATTTATCAGTTTCGAGTCTGGTTGCCGTGTTAGTCGTACTCCGTGGGGAGGGCTAAACCTGTGGAGGGATCAGAGGTAGGTCTCCGGTTCCTTCCAGCTGGAGTGGTTTGTGTGGAGCCACTCGGTGAGCTTGTACGTGTATGGCCTCATGACCCGCGCGTCCGTCGGGCAGCTCTTGACGCAGGCGCAGCACCAGATGCAGGCCTCCTCCTCTGTGGAGACCACGTCCTCGACGGTGATGGCGGCGGTGGGGCAGGCCTCAGCGCAGCGGCCGCACTTGATGCAGAGTTCCTCCTCCGTCGTGGGGTCCATGCGCTCACCGGGGTCCCAGTTACCGTCCCTGTAGGGGTGGTTCCCCGGGAATTCCATGGAGGGGATGTCCTGGGGGTCTCCGATATCCGCCAGCTTCTCCTTCACTCTCGACCCGAACTCCTCGGCCTTCTTGAGGTCGCTGGAGTCGGGCCTCCCGTGGGCCGTGGGCTTTTCCGATGTGCTGTAGGAGTGCTCCCCGATGAATGCCCCGCCCGCCACGGGCCTGAACCCGGCTTCGAGGGCTAGGTCGCTCAGCTCTAGGAGGGCGTCCTCGTAGGCCCTGTTCCCGTAGACAACGGTCAGGACAGCGGGCGTGTCGTCGGCTTTGAGCCTTCGGAGCCTGGTCACTGCCTCCGCTGGGACGCGTCCCGCCCACACGGGCATGGAGATTACCGCCAGTTCCGGTCCGAACTCCTCGAACTCACTGGTTCTGGCCTCGGGTCGTGTGAGGTCAACATGCTCAAATGGAGCCCCTGCCCCCCTCGCTACAGCCTCAGCGATCTTCCTGGAGGTCCCCGTTGGGGAGAAGTAGACGAGCTTGA
>CAYONH010000351.1:0-1961 GCA_964405275.1 uncultured Candidatus Bathyarchaeia archaeon
TGGCGCCCCGGGAAAGACTCGAACTTTCGACCGTCCGGTTAACAGCCGGGTGCTCTACCTACTGAGCTACCGAGGCACACTTCCACTGCTGTCCAAAGCTTCCTTAATTAGGCTTTTCACCTCATCGGGCCTCCCCCGGGCCTGGATCCCCCTCAGGACCTGCCCCAGCAGGAAGTCGATGGCCTTCTCACGCCCCGACCTGTAATCAGCGACAGCCTTCTGATTCTCAGCCAGGACGGACTCTATGACCGCCTTGAGCTCATCCCCGTCCATCAGGCCCAGGCCTCTGGTCTCCACGAGGGCCCTGGGGGACTCCCCCGTGCTGACGTACTCCTTGATGAGCTCCCTCGCCAGCCTCTCCGAGATCACCCCCTCGTCTATGAGCTCCAGGAGCTCCACGAAGGTCCTGGGCTTCACCTTGGACTCTCTTAGGCTCAGCCCCTCATAGTTGAGGCTCTTCAGCAGGAACGTGACCACCCAGTTGGCGACGTCCACGGGCCTGTCGTGCAGCCTGCAGCTCTTCTCGTAGAAGTCGGAGAGGCCGAGACCCGTGTTGACGATGATTCCGCTCTGGAACCGCGGGATACCGTACTCCTCGATGAACCGCTCCACCCTGGCGTCGGGGAGCTCGGGCATCTCCGCCTCAAGCCTCTCCAGCCACTCGCCTCCCACCTCGATCTTCACGAGGTCGGGCTCGACGATGTAGCCGTAGTCCTCCTCGTACTCCTTCTTCCTGAGGCTGCTCGTGGTGTTGGTCTCGGCGTCGTAGTGGCGGGTCTCCCTCCGCACATCTATGCCCATGTTGGCCATGCTCTGCTGGCGGACGATCTCGTAGTTGAGGGCGTCCTCCACGGTCCTGAAGCCGGTGACGTTCTTCACCTCCACCCTCTGCCCGCCCTCCAGGCTGATGTTGGCGTCTACCCTGATGGAGCCCTCCCTCCCCGGGTCGTAGGCTCCCAGGTGCTCCAGGATGAGGCTCAGCTTGTTCAGGAAGAGCCGGGCCTCCTTCGGGCTGGTGATATCCGGCTCAGTCACGATCTCCACCAGCGGCATCCCCGACCTGTTGTAGTCGATGAGGGTGTACAGGGCGTTGGTTATGTCCCCGCCGACGTGCACCAGCTTCGCTGGGTCCTCCTCCAGGTGGACCCGGGTGATCCTGATGGTCCTGCCGTCCAGGAGGAGGTGGCCGCCCTCCGCCAGCGGGACGTCGTACTGGGTTATCTGGAAGTTCTTGGGCATGTCGGGGTAGAAGTAGTTCTTCCGGGAGAACCTGATCTCGGGGAGCACCCCACAGTTCAGAGCCTTCGCTATCTTGATGCCATGCTCCACCGCCCTCCTGTTCACCTTGGGCTTGGAGCCCGGGAAGCCAAGGCAGATGGGGCACGTGTTCTCGTTGGGCCCCCGGCCGTCGAGGTCGGTGCTGCATCCGCAGAAGAGCTTGCTCTCCGTCCGGAGCTGGACGTGGATCTCGAGGCCCATTATCGCCTTCATCGGCTCACCTCGTATGCGTGTGCGGCCTGGATGAGCGTCCCCTCCTGGAGGTGGTCAGCCATGAGGTGCAGCCCCACGGGAAGGCCGCCTACGTCGCCGCAGGGAACCGAGATCATGGGTATCCCTGCGAGGTTCGGGGCCACCGTGAGGACGTCCATCATGTAGTGCTGGATGGGCTCCAGTTCGGCTATCTCGTCGAACCTGGGGGCGACCACGGGCATCGTCGGAGCGGCCAGGATATCCACATCGCTGAACGCTTTCTTGAAATCCTCGATGACCCGGGTCCTTACCTTCAACGCCTTCAGGTAGTATGCGTCGCGGTACCCCGCCATCCGGGTGAACGTGCCCAGTATCACCCGCCTCTTCACCTCGTCGGAGAACCCCTCCGCCCGTACCTTCGAGAAGTACTCGTCGAAGTTCCCCTCCAGGGGCAGGTGAAGGCCATAGCGTAAGCCGCAGAACTTGGCCAG
>CAYONH010000352.1:0-1961 GCA_964405275.1 uncultured Candidatus Bathyarchaeia archaeon
AGCGTCCCCACCTGGTTCACCTTCCAGAGGAGGGCGTTGGCCGCCCCCATCTCTATCCCCCTCTTCAGCCGCTTCGGGTTCGTGACGAACAAGTCGTCACCCAGGATCTGGATGTCCAGGGCCTTCGTGATCTCGGCGAAGCCCTCGTAGTCCTCCTCCTCTAGGGGGTCCTCTATGGAGACTATGGGATAGGTGTCGGAGAGCTCCTTGTAGAGCTGGATCATCTCCCCGGTGTCAAGCTTCTCACCGGAGACGCTGTACCCCTCCCCCGCCTTGTAGAAAGAGCTGGCGGCTACGTCCATAGCCAGTGAGACCTCTCCTGCGTAGCCCATCTCCTCCACGGCCTTCAGGACCGAGTCGAGGGCGTCCTCGGGGCGATCCAGGGGTGGGCTGAACCCCCCCTCGTCCCCGACGTTGATGGCGTCGCGTCCGTGGGCATCTCTCAGCTGCTTCTTCAAGGCATGGTAGATCTCGGAGCCCATCTGCACGGCCTCCCTGAAGCTCCCCGCCCCCATGGGTACGATCATGAACTCCTGGAAGTCGAGCCTGTTCCCAGCATGCTGCCCCCCGTTGATGATGTTGAAGAAGGGAACCGGCAGGAGGCTCGGCTCATCCTCAGCCACGTACTCGTAGAGCCTCAGACCCTCAGATGATGACGCGGTCTTGGCGCAGGCGATGGAGACGCCCAGGATGGAGTTGCCCCCGAGGCTTGACTTGTTCTCGGTGCCGTCGAGCTCGATCATGAGGTCGTCTATGAGGCGCTGCTCCCTCACATCCACGCCTACGAGGCTGGACCTGATGGGCCCGGTGACGGCCTTGATGGCCTCTAGCACGCCCTTCCCGTGGTAGCGGGCTCCCCCGTCCCGGAGCTCCAACGCCTCGTAGATGCCCGTCGAGGCCCCGCTTGGAACGATCGCGGAGTCCGTGATTCCGCCTTCGGTCTTCACCTCCACCTCCAGCGTCGGGTTCCCCCTTGAGTCGAGGACCTCCCATGCCCTGATGTCCGAGATAAAATGCTTCAAACCCACCCCTCCGTCTTCGAAGGGGCTTTTATTACTAAAGTTTATCGAGGCTCAGGGGCTCCCCTCGATCCGGAGCTCCACGGTCCCCCTCTGGCTCCCACGGGCTAACGTGAACCCCGCACGGTCCCCGACGCTCCTCCTGTCGATCTCCGCCTTCAGCTCCTGTGTGGTCCTGACGGGGGCCTCGTCGACGGCGATGATGACGTCGCCCGATGCTATCGAGGCCTTCTGGGCTGGGCTCCCCGGGACCACGTTGGTTATGAGGACGCCGCTCTGGACGCCGAGGTTGTAGTAGGAGGCCACCTGGGGGGTGACCGTGACGCCGTAGATCCCTATCCAGGGACTCGTGGCCGTCCCGTGGGTCTTGATCCGCTCGACGCAGTCCATGACCGTGTTGATGGGTATGGCGAAGCCTATGCCCTGGGCGTATGGGATGACAGCCGTGTTGATGGCGATGACCCTCCCCTTCGTGTCCACGAGGGGCCCCCCGCTGTTCCCAGGGTTGATGGAGGCGTCCGTCTGGACCAGCCCCGTGAAGGACGCCTCGCGGCTCTGGATCGTGCGGTCGAGGGCGCTGATCACACCCCTCGTGACTGTGGGTCCCCCCACGAGGCCGAAGGGATTCCCGATAGCGTAGACGCTCTGCCCGACCCTGATCTTGTCTGAGTCACCCAGCTGGGCCGCCGGGAGGTCATCGGCGTCGATCTTAACGAGGGCGATATCGATGCTCCTGCAGCTGCCCAGGATGACCCCCTCCACCGGCTTGTTGTCCCAGAGAACCACGCCTATCTTCCCCGCCTGCCTGACGACGTGCGCGTTGGTCACGATATGCCCATCCACATCTAGGATGAACCCGCTCCCTGAGCCCTTCAGGGGCATCCTCCGGTTGTAGTAGTCACGCACCACTCGCACGGTGTTGATGTGGACGACGCTCTTGTT
>CAYONH010000353.1:0-1958 GCA_964405275.1 uncultured Candidatus Bathyarchaeia archaeon
ATGTTGAGCCGGGCTGAGGTGGTTCCGGCTTATCCGATTACTCCTCAGACTGAGCTGATCAGCCATATTGCTACTCTGATCGCTGAGGGGAAGATGAAGGCGGAGTACATCAAGGTGGAGGGGGAGCACACGGCGATGGCCGCCGCCTGCGGAGCCTCCGCCGCCGGAGCAAGAGTGTTCACAGCCACGGCGTCCCAAGGGATGGCGTACATGGAGGAGGCCCTCTGGATGCCCCCCGGGATGCGCCTGCCCATCGTGATGTGCATGGTCAACAGGGCCATGGCTCCACTGGGTGGACTCAGGCCGGACCATAACGATGCCATGATGCAGAGGGACAACGGCTGGATCCAGCTCTACTGCGAGAACAGCCAGGAGGTCCTTGATACAGTCATCATGGCGTACAAGATCGCCGAGGACAAGAACATCTACCTCCCCGTGGCACCCTGCTACGACGGCTACTTCGTCTCAGCCACTGCGATGCCTACTACCGTACCCGATCAGGCGGAGGTGGACGACTTCCTGCCCCCCTACAAGCACGAGATGTACAGCCTCCTCCCGTGGGACTTCAAGCGTCCAGGGCGTTCGACCAATGCGGCTAAATCGAGGTACGAGGTCCAACAGGCTCACGAAAGAGCGAAGGACGTCATCGAGGCGGTCGACAAGGAGTTCGGGAAGAGGTTCGGCAGAAGCTACGACGGCCTGCTGGAGGAGTACGCCTGCGACGACGCCGATGCCGTGCTGATGACCATGGGCTCCATGACTGGTACAGTCCGCGACAAGATAGATGAGATGCAGGCCGAGGGTAATAGGATAGGCTTGATTAAGCTCCGTGGGTTCCGTCCGTTCCCATCGGAGGAGCTGAGAGAACTGGCGAAGAAGTACCAAGCCATCGCTGTCGTTGATCGGAACAACAGCTACGGCTCAGCCGGCGGAGGCGTGGTCTCCATGGAGGTGGCAAGGGCATTATACCCCCTCGACGACAAGCCACTCCTTCTGAACTTCCACGTCGGCCTCAGCGGGAGCGACGTGACGATGAGGCAAGTCGAGTACATGGCCGAGAAGACGCTGGAGGCCGTGTCTAAGGGTAAGGTGGATGAGGTCGTGGACTGGGTTGAGCTCCACGACCTCGGGGAGGTGCTTTAAGATGACAGAGAAAGCGTTTGACGAGTACTACGAGAAGAGCCTCATGCAGGGCGGGACCACGTGTTGCCCCGGCTGCGGAGGACCCCTGTTCTGGAGAATGGCGCTGCAGGCACTTGGTCCGAAGACCGTGATCTACGGTGACGGACCCTGCGCGATGTGCGCCATAAGGAGCATAAAGCTGCCCCACTTCAACCTCCACTTCAGCTTCGTAGCGGACGCCTCTTCAGGGATGGCCGCGGCTTACAGAGCGAAGGGCATCGAAGGCCTCACCCTGGTCTCCTCGGCTGGAGACGGGGCTACCGGTGACATAAGCTTCGGCAAGGTCTCCGGTGCGGCGGAACGGAACGAGAATATGCTCCAGATCTGCGTCGACAACGAGGCCTACATGAACACGGGTATCCAGAAGAGCGGGCTGACCCCCTTCGGGGCCTGGACTACGACCACGCCCCTGGGGAAGGAGGCCAACAAGAAGGAGATCCCCCTGATCATCGCTCAGCACAAAGTCCCCTATGTGGCTACAGCATCTGTGGCCTACCCCACGGACCTCATGGCGAAGATCGAGAAAGCCAAGGATATAGAGGGCTTCAAGTACATCCACACGGTGATGCCCTGCCCGACGGGCTGGCGGTTCAACCCAGCCAAGAGCGTTGAGGTCGTCCGACTGGGAGTTGAGACCTGGACCTGGCCCCTCTACGAGATCGAGGGCGGAGTCCTGAAGCTGAATGTAAAGCCTAAACAGAAGCCGATAGAGGACTACCTGAAGACCCAGAACCGGTTCAGGCATCTGACTGAGGACCAGATCAAGTACGTCCAGG
>CAYONH010000354.1:0-1958 GCA_964405275.1 uncultured Candidatus Bathyarchaeia archaeon
CGGAGGCGGTGAAGCAGTGAGGCTGCTGAAGAAGTTCCTAGAGGGGGTGGGCTCAGCCCTCACCGTCGACGAGGAGCGTCTGCTGAGAATCAACAACAGGAGGTTCACCGTCGGAGAAAACCTCGATGACTTCATCTTCAGGTGGGACAGCCTCGTCTACGCGGGAAAGCTCCTGGGGAAGGACCGGAAGCTGTTCCAACCGAGCCCCACGCTCCTCCAGGAAATCGCATCAGAGGAGGGCTCCCTCAACAGGGTCCATGTGGACAGGGAGACGGGGTGGCTCTTCGTCTGCGGACGGGACGTTTTCGAGGAGAGCATAGTAAGGAAGGAGGGGGAGTTCGAGGAGGGGATCCTCAGCCTCGTGATGCTCGAGGAGAGCTGCCTCGGATACGGCAGGGTCGAGAGCTTCCGAGAGAAGATGATACTGAAGAACGTCTTCGACATAGGGGACTTCCTGAGGAGGGAGCGGTGGAGGACCTGACGCCGAGAACGTGTATCAATAAGACTGAGCAGTGATACAGAATTATTTTAACTGAAGGGCAAGCTGAATTTTGAGTCACTCCCAGGAGGGACAGCCAGCTGTCTCCATGGACGTCCTGGCAGAGCCCCGCATGGGAGTAGGAAAATGGATGGAACGTATATGCCCGTCATAGAAGCAGTTAACGTCTCCAAGCGGTTCGCCGAGGTTGAGGCCCTCAAGGACGTCACACTGACGGTCCACGAAGGAGACTTCTTCGGCCTATTCGGCCCCAACGGGGCTGGGAAGACCACCCTCCTCAGGATCCTCACGGGTCAGATACTCCCCGACGAGGGCTCCGCCACGACCGCGGGGGTCTCCTCTAACGACGCCATCGGCGTCAAGCGGGCCGTGGGGATCGTGCCCGAGGCCGAGACGCCGCCCTCCTTCATGACGGCCCAGGAGCTCCTGGATCTCACATGCAGGATAAGGGGGCTGGACGGCATCAGGGAGAGGGTTGACAGGTGGCTGGCGTTCTTCGAGATGGAGGACAAGAGGGACGTCCTCTGCAAGGACTTGTCCAAGGGGCAGCGGCAGAAGATGATGCTCGCCTCGGCTTTCATCCACGAGCCTCGGCTGCTGCTGCTGGACGAGCCCTTCATCAACCTCGATCCCATCTTCCAGAGGAAGGTTCGTGAGTACCTCCAGGGGCTGCTGGAGGAGGGGCGCACCATATTCATGTGCACCCACATACTGGAGATCGCCGAGAGGCTGTGCACACGAATCGCCGTCATCGACGGAGGGTCGGTCATCGAGGAGGGCACCATCGACCAGATGCGGGCGGTCGAGGGTGAGAACCTCGAGGACATCTTCATGCGTCTCGTGGGGGAGGGGCCGAGCCTTACCGTCTGACCTGGACAGGCACCTCTTCGTCTACATGCTCAAGGAGGAGTGGAGGCTCCACAAGTCCCTGATTGGACCTACGGGCTCCGCCTTCTTCCCTGTCTTCATATTCGCCTTCACGGCCGCCCTCGCGGTCCTCGTCCCCATGTTCCTGAGCGGCCTCAACTACTCGACGCTGCTCCTGATGTTCCACGTCGCCTCAGCGATGTACGGACTCTTCGTGGGCTCCATAGGCCACATAGGGGAGGAGATCTGGAGCAGGCGGCTGGGCCAGATAAACGTGATCCTGCAGCTTCCCCAGATCCATCCCCTCTCGTTCAAGAGGGTGATGGCCATCTTCTACCTGAAAGACGCCCTCTATTACGTCCTCTACAGCTACGCCCCATTCACCATTGGCTTGGCGGTCGCCTCGCCCATGGCCGGGATAGCCCTGGGGAGCGTGGCCCAGCTGTGCCTCACCATGGTGCTGACGTTCATGATGGGGATGAGCCTCAGCTTCCTCCTCTCCGCCACGGCGGTGAGGTCAAGGGGGGCGGCCGGTGTCATCGGGCTCTCCGTCCTAGGTCTGGCGTCCCTCGTGTGGCCCCTGAACATATTG
>CAYONH010000355.1:0-1951 GCA_964405275.1 uncultured Candidatus Bathyarchaeia archaeon
TTGTATCGAGGTTTCCAGAGCCATTGTTTTCATTCCTCGGAAAACTGCGCGCGCAAATTACATACTAGTATCCAGTTATTATTTAGTTATAATAAATTAAAGAATGCTCTCATCTGTGGCTTATCTCGAAATATGAGTCCAGGGCTTTGTTTTCTCCAACTGAGCTGCCAGCCTGATTAAAGTAGCTTCATCCCCGAAACGCCCAATAAACTGGGTCCCAATGGGCAGACCCTTACTGCTCATACCCATCGGAACAGACATAGCCGGGTTACCCGCCGCGTTACTCAGAGCGGTAAAACTACATACCCTAACAACTTTTTCAAAATTCTTCATAGGCTCATCAAAGGTAGGGTTAACCTCCCCCAGTTTGAATGGAGGATCCGGGCAAGTGGGGAGTAAAACCGTGTCATAGTTCGTCATGAATCTGTTCAAGTTGCGACCCAACTGCTCTAATACCACTTGGGATAGATTGTAGTCCGTGGAAGACAATTCTTTACTTCTCAGATACATCCCCCATGTGAGGTCTTCCACCCATTCCCGTTGAGGTGGAACTCCAGCCCTCATCGATGCTTGAGCCAGAGTAGCCCCACTCCCGGTGCACCATATATTTAGGAATGAGTCGATAACTCGCTTGTAATCTATACCAACGATTTCGCCGACGTTGACCTCTTCAATCGTATGCCCTAACTCTGAGCATAACTCGGCTGTTTTTCTAACCTCTTTCTCAACCTCGGTGTGAAGATCAGTATTTTGGATAGTTTTCGTTACCAATGCCATTCTTAGTTTCTCTGGTTTTTCTGATATTTCCTCAATATACGGTCTCTGCTTAGGGGGAGACCAGTAGGGGTCACCAACACAATAGCCTTCGATGACATCCAAGAAAGCAGCGCTGTCTCTAACTGATCTGGTTAAAGCGTGATTAATCGCTAATCCGACCATATTACACCCTGGAACCCTTCCCCTTGTTGGCTTCAAGCCAAAAACACCGCAGAACGAGGAGGGTATCCTTATCGAGCCGCCTCCATCAGACCCATGTGCGATTGAAACCATGCCGCTTGCCACTGCTGCACCTGCGCCACCGCTTGAACCCCCACTGCTATATTCGGTGTTCCAAGGGTTACGTGTTGGGCCATGTAGTTTTGGTTCAGTTGTACATGTTAAACCTAGCTCCGGTGAGTTTGTCATCCCGAGGATAATCATACCGGCTTTTTTGATTCTCTTAACGACCTCAGAGTCAAAATCTGGTATATAATCCTTGAACAATGGAGAACCATATGTCAACCTCACCCCTTTTACAGGTGTAAGATTCTTGATCAGTACAGGTATACCCGCTAGAGGACTATCCGGTAAGGGTTTTGAAATTGCATCCCTAGCCAGTTCATACGATTTTGTGACAACTGCATTGAGGGATGGGTTAAGTTCCTCTATTTTCTCTATTGTTGACTCAACTAGCTCACTGACAGATAGTGAGCCGTTTTTTATGAGACGTGCTTGCTCAAAAGCATCCATTGATGAACCCTTTAACATGTTTATGTGTTCAATGAAGGTTAAATTAAAAACTATTGAATATTCCGCGCGCGCTTTAATATCTGCCTTGGACTAGCTCTGAGCATTCATTCTTCAAGAAGCCTGCGGTGATCACTGTTTTGGACTCCCTGAGACTTTCCCCGAGATCCTGAGGTCCGACGCCGTAGTAGATCTTGGAGATGTTCGCCCTCTCGCAGGCAGCCTGACACATGGGACAGGGCTTAAAGGTGGCATAGATCTCGCAACCCGAGAGGTTGGCCGTCTTAAGCTTCCTGCAGGCCTCCCTTATCGCGTTCATCTCGGCGTGGGCTGTCACATCCATGTCCTCTATTGTGGTGTTGTGAGCCACGCTGATCACTTCTCTGCCTTTGACGACGCAGGCCCCGAAGGGTTCCTGTCCTTTGGCTATGCCCTCCCGCGCTTT
>CAYONH010000356.1:0-1938 GCA_964405275.1 uncultured Candidatus Bathyarchaeia archaeon
TGAAGGCGACCCGTGAGGCGGAGCACCTGTTCAAGGTCTTCGTGGACCCCTTCGGCACGGGTCTCTTCAAGCCGATCCACGACTCCCCCTACATCACCATAATAGGAGACGAAGCAAACGAGATCCAGGTAGTCGGCCCGTCTCAGGTCACCGCGGGCTCTCCCTTCAGCGTCACCGTGAGGGCCCTCGACGCCGGTCATAACCGGTCGGACCCCTACAGGGGGAGAGTCTCCCTAGAATCCGAAGACCCTGACGCGAAACTTCCGGAGCCTTACGACTTCAAGGAGGAGGACGTGGGGGCACACCTGTTCCCCGATGTCACGCTGAGCAAGCCCGGTCTCCAACGCATCTCCATCACAGACGACAACGGACTATGCGCGGTCTCCAACCCTATACGTGTGCTAGAGAAGGAGCCCGAGCTGAAGCTGTACTGGGGGGACATGCACGGTCAGACCAAGGAGACGGTGGGCACGGGCTCCGTGCCCGAGTACCTCTCGTTCGTCAGGGACGTGGCGGCGCTGGACTTCAGCGGTTGGCAGGGGAACGACTTCCAGGTGACCGTGGAGCTCTGGGAGCACGTCAAGGACCAGATAAGGAGGTACCATGAACCCGGCAGATTCGTCACCTTCCTCGGATACGAGTGGTCGGGGCTCACCCCGGGCGGGGGCGACCACAACATCTACTACCTGGGGGACGACGAGCCCATCTACAGGAGCGACCAGTGGCTCATCGAGGACAAGGTGGACCCGGAGACCGACAGGTACCCCATCTCCGAGCTGTGGGAGACCTTCAAGGGGAGGAGGGACGTCCTGGCGATACCCCACGTCGGGGGGCGACACGCGAACTTCGACTTCTTCGACCCGGAGCACATCCCCCTCATCGAGGTCCACAGCAACCACGGGACGTTCGAGTGGTTCCTGGAGGAGGCCATGAGACGCCGCATGAAGGTGGGGTTCATCGCCGCCAGCGACGACCACTCCAGCAGGCCAGGGCTCACATACCCCTCCGGAGGGATGACCACGAGGGGAGGTTACACCGGGGTCTACGCCGAGGAGCTGACCCGGGAGGCACTGTGGGAGGCGTTCTGGGCCAGGAGGGCGTACGGCACATCGGGGGAGCGGATTATCGTGCACGTGGAGTCCGACGGGCACCTCATGGGGGAGGAGTACTCAACGAGCAAGGCTCCTGAGATCAAGGTGAAGATAGCGGGTACGTCTGCTCTCCACGAGGTCGAGGTGAAGAACTGGGAGGAGACCATCCACAGGCACCCCTTCGCTGAGCCGGCGGACGAGTCGGAGAAGCTCTTCAAGGTGGAGTGGAGCGGCGCCCGCGTCCGGAGCAGGCCCAAGGTGGTGATCTGGGATGGCGGTCTGACAGTCAAGGACGGGAGCATCGTCGATTACAGGGAGTTCGCTTTCGACTACTCATACCAGGGCGTGGAGAAGGTCTCGGATCAGGAGCTCAAATGGACTTCCAGCACGGGAGGGGACCCCGACGGAGTGCTCTTGAAGCTGGAATACGATGAGGCTACCGAGGTGACATTCGAGACGGAGCCCGTCACATTCACCTTCAGACCTGCTGAGATCGGGTACGAGCCCAGGGTCGTCGAGGCCGGGGGGCTGAACCAGAGGGTGAAGGTCTCCACGGTCAAGGAGGAGACGCCGGATACATTGGAGTTCAGATTCAGGGATCAGTCAGCGGCCAAGGGGTTGAACGCCTACTGGGTCAGGATCGTTCAGGCGGACGGCGCCATGGCGTGGAGCAGCCCCATCTACATCGATTACACCTGACAGGTTGGGACCTTTGGGATCCCTTCCCATCTTTAGTCGTAAGAAAATGGAGAGATTAAAAAAAGCGCGTTCGCTAGAAATCTTTGTCACACCGGATAGCCGAGTTCTCCTAGAGATTCACACATCTGCTCATAGTACTTACCCGGTT
>CAYONH010000357.1:0-1937 GCA_964405275.1 uncultured Candidatus Bathyarchaeia archaeon
GTTTTGGTCAGTGTGTAGCGTTGGGTGTTGAGCTCGTCGAGGAGGGTGCGGTCGTAGGGGATGCGGAGGGTTCCTTCGGTCATGCGCTTCTTGAGGATCTGGGCCATCTCCTGCTTGCTTTTCTGGGTGAATGTGACGCCCTTGGTCTCCGGGACTCCGGCTTCGATGATGTGCTGTATGATGTAGTCTCCGTGTTTGGTGTTGTCGACGTGGACGGCGTGGATGCTGTGCCATGTGTCGTGGAGGACCTTGGCGTAGCCGATGACGGAGGCGAGGCTGGTGCCCAGGGGGAACTGGTGCATGTGGACGAGGAGGAGGCTGTCCCCGCTCCGCTTTAGGGCTGCGAGGGCGCTGTGGTCGACGCGCTCCCCGAGGTCGATGCCGAGGTAGAAGTGGCCCTCCTGCCGTCTGTTGAAGGGCTGGTAGTCGAGGTCGTGGTCCACGGATTTGGCGAGGATGTCCTGGGTGAGCCAGGTGTCGTGGTCTTCGACGAACTCGGCTTCGTACTCCATGCGGTAGGTGACTGGGCGGGTCTCGCTTGTCTTCTGGATCTGTCTGACGAAGTCGGGGGTGTATACTCCGGCGTGTTCGGCTTCTCTCCAGGTTATGTGGAGCTTCGTCCAGTCGGGGTCCATGTTGAACGCGTAGAACATGCTCTGCTTGCCCCAGGGTGTGCTGCTGACGATCATGGCGCCGTCGGTGGTGGCGAGCATGGGGGTGAGGACGTGCTGGAAGATGGCCTCGTCGTTCCTGAAGAACGCGGCTTCGTCGGCGATGACGAGGTGGGCGGTGTAGCCGCGTAGGAGGTTCTCGGAGTTGGGGAGGGAGACGATCCTGCTCCGGTTCTTGAGGTAGATGACGGTTCGCCTCGTTCTCTTGATGTTCGCTCTGCGGATCCGTTCAGGTATTCTGTCGATGAGTGAGTGGATGACGTCGCTCAGGATCATGCTCTGTCTCTGGCTGGGGGCGATGATGAGCGTCGTCGTGTCGGCGTGGAAGACCGCGTGCCAGAGGGCTTTGATGGCGAGGCACTTGGTTTTGCCTGATTGGCGTGGCCAGCGGACCAGGATCCTCTTTGATGGGCACCTGAGGAGCTCTCTCTGGTAGTCCGTGGGCTTGAAGCCCAGCAGGAGGTGGGTGAAGAGGAGGGGGTCCTGGGAGAGCTTCCGGATCAGGCCCGGGTCCCAGACGGCCTCGGAGACGAGTCGGGTCTCCTCCCTGTGGAGCCTGAGGGCGTACTCGTCGCTCTCCAGGATGTGCTCCACGAGCTTCTCCCGTGTCTCGTCACTCAACCTCAACGGGAGTGCGCTCCACGAGGATCCTGACCCTGCGGGCCCTGATGAATCGGGCACCGTCTCTGCTGCTTATCTCGACGAACCTATCCTCGAGGGACTCCTCCTCTCCGAGCTCCTCCTCGACGCCCCTCATGACGCTGTTGATTATGGATGTGTGGTTGCTTAGGGCGTTCATGAGCCTGTGCCTCTCGGCTTTGGTTAGGCCGGGGTTGCGGAGCTCCCTCTGGTACATGGAGGAGAGGCTCCAGTTTATGCGGAGGAGGTCGATCTTGTCCCGTTTGAGGGCTTCCTCCCTGCTCGCCAGCTCGAAGGGATTGGAGAAGCGGTCCGAGGAGGGCTCCTCTCCTTCCTCGCTCCCCTCGATCTTCCTGAGCTCCATCCTGGATGCCTTGTTCTCGATGGCGGATACGCTCCTGTCGAGGATCTTTGAGAGGGTGGGTTTGTCGGTTGTTGGGTACAGCTCCTCAAGAAGGCTCTCGTCCTGTGCCGTCCATCTTCTCATGCATACCCGAGATAATGGATTTTAGTTGGGGAATATAATGATTTTATAAAATTTTTAGTATAAATGGGGTGTGGAGGGTGTTTGGGCGGGGGGTTACTCTGAGATATGCGGTTCAATGTGGTTACCCTTATATGATCTTC
>CAYONH010000358.1:0-1924 GCA_964405275.1 uncultured Candidatus Bathyarchaeia archaeon
CCTTCCTCGTCCCCGGAGCCAACAGCCGCACCCGCATCCGCCAGCGCAGGGAGCCCCACGTAGCCATCACATGCCTCGCCTGCGGCCACATCACCCGCATCCCCCTCAGGAGGAAGACCACCTGACCCTCACACTCATCAGCATCGGCCTCACCGACGAGCGCGACCTCAGCCTCAGAGCCCTAGAGGAAGCCCGGAGTTGCGACACCCTCTACGCAGAGGTCTACACAACCATTCTAGACACCGACATCCAGCGCCTCAGCGCCCTCATCGATAGGTCTGTAAAACCCCTCCCCAGGAGCGCCTACGAAGAGGCCTCACAGATACTCCTCAACGAAGCCGAGGCCACGAACGTCGGCGTCCTCGTCGGCGGCGACGCCCTCTCAGCCACCACACACATCTCCCTCCTACTGGACGCCCGAAAGAGGGGCATCCCAACCAAGGTCATCCACGGCTCATCCATCCTCACCGCCGTCGCCGAGACCGGCCTCAGCCTCTACAAGCTCGGCCGCACGGTCACCCTCCCCCTCCCAGAGAAGGGCCCCCCCGACACCGTCCTCAGGACCCTCGACGAGAACAGGGAGCACGGCCTTCACACCCTCATCCTCCTCGACCTCGACACCCAAGCTGACAACTACCTCAACATCCAGCAAGCAATAGCCACCCTACTGGAGGCCGAGAGACCCGACACCTACCACGAGGACACACTCACCGTCGGGGTCAGCAGGATCGGCTGGGACAGCGCCGAGGTCAAGGCAGATACAGCGCTCAAACTCAAGGACCACACGTTCAGCGGACCCCCCCAAGCCCTTATCGTCCCCGGAGACCTCCACTTCCTCGAGGCCGAGGCCCTGAAGGTCCTCGCAGACTGCCCCCCAGACCGCCTCGAGGGAAGGAAGGTAACGGGAGAGGTCCAGAGGCTCATCGAGAAGTACGGGGCCAGCTGCCGCAAGGCCATAGAGCAGCTAGAGTACACCGAGCTCCCCCACGGCGTCACCAGGGAGGAGGTAAAGGCTTTAATCGAACACGCTTTCAGATACCTAGAAGACGCCGACTACTACTCCGCGGAGAGGAAGGCGACCGCCCTAGCGTCAGTGAGCTACGCCGAGGGCATCCTGGACGCCCTCCGCCTCCTCGGACTCGTCGACTTCGAGTGGTGAAAAAAATGACGACGGTCCTGACCTCGGGGGCATTCGACCTCCTCCACTACGGCCACCTCAGGCTCCTCGAGGAGGCCAAGAAGCTGGGAGGCCCAGACTCGAGGCTGGTCGTCATCGTCGCCAGGGACGAGACCGTGAGGCGCCTCAAGGGCAGGAAGCCCGTCATCCCGGAGGACCAGCGCCGAGCCGTCGTCGAGGCCCTAAAGACCGTGGACGAGGCCCTCCTCGGCTACGAGGACATCGACATGGCCTCCGTCATAGAACGCGTGAAGCCCGACGTGATAGCCGTCGGCTACGACCAGCACGAGATAGAAGGGGAGGCCCGCCGGGTCATCCAGGGCGGAGGGCTGGACATTAGAGTCGTCAGGCTCGAGAGGTTCGGAAAGTCCGACCTCAACAGCTCCTCGAAGATCAAGCGGAAGATAGTCGAGGACTTCATAGGAGCAGCCTAGACACCGATAAAATGTTAACCGTACACTCGGCGTCGCAGCGATCCCTCAAGGACACACCCCTCAAAACAGAAGCGACGTTCATTCAACCGCTTTCGCGCTCAGCAGATGCTTCGAGCACGATGGCGCATCATCTGGGACAGGACCATGTTGGTGACCTGGCTCCTTCGTGCCAACACGCCATTCTCGATGCCTACCGCCGTCCTAACTTTAATCTCCATCTCATCAACCACCGAGATCGGAATCTACGAGACGATTATTAAGGCCGACTCACAGCTTGAGGTCACCGGAGATACTCACAATACGTGACTACCTA
>CAYONH010000359.1:0-1920 GCA_964405275.1 uncultured Candidatus Bathyarchaeia archaeon
GAGTCTGCATACGTGTGGACACAGGTGCGGGGCCCCAGGGGCGCCGGCTCGGAGGATGTAGGCCGTGAGCCAGTCTATTCGGGTATCAATCAGCCGGATACACCGGCCTAAATTCGTCATACGGAGCCATAAGCCGGCTGAGGAGATTGAGCGCCTCGCTGGCAGCTTGAGGGAGGACGGCCAGCTGGAGGATATCAAGGTGAGGCCTCATCCTGAGATAGACGGAGACTACGAGCTTGTGTTCGGCGACTGCAGGCTGGAGGGCTTGGCGCTGAATGAGGCTAAGGAGGTCGACGCCGTGGTCGAGGAGCTGGATGATGAGCGTGTGCTCCTCGCCCAGTGGGCTGAGAACGAGAACCGTCTACCCCTCTCGGAATATGACAGGGGGCGATGGCTGAGGCATATGATCGAGGAGCACGGCTACAAGCAGAAAGCTCTAGCGGAGAGGATTGGACGTCCCGGGAAGGCCGGGGAGCACTGGGTAGGACGCCGTTTAGCTATTCTTAGGCTGGAGAAAATAGTATCGCGCGCGATACTTTTTCAGCTGAGCATCAGGCAGTCACAGGCCATCCTCAATCTTGGCGCCACAGAGGAGGAGCTCCACGAGTTAGGGAGGGAGATCGAGCATTACGCGAAGATCCACGGTGGGCCCCCGCCGTCGACTCAGATATCCATGCTGTTCAGCGAGGTGCGCCGGGAGTTCATGAGACGGCAGGAACGTCAGCCTGTCTCCGAGGTCAAGGAGCAGCTGGGGACCTTAGAGGTTGAGCCGGTGAAGGACTTCGACGACCTGAGCAAGAGGGTTGAGCGCCTGAGGATGCGGTCCAGCGAGGCTCAGAACATGATCAGGCCACCCCTCCCCGAGAGGCAGGGGCTGTCCACGGTTAAGGCCCGGGATGTGAGGCAGTGGTGCAGGATGCATAGGGACCAGCTGGAGGATATCCAGAGGGCTGTGAAGTACGGTCTCCTTTTCTACGCCGCCTACAACCGTGTCATGGAGCCCGAGAGGGCGGAGCTGCTCCTGGGGCTGCCAGTCAACGACGAGGTGATCAGGGAGGTCGCCTTCGGCTTGGAGTCGAAGAGGCCTCACAGGGGCTCGGGCGAGTGGAACGTCCTGCAGCAGTGGAATCAGATCAAGGATATCGACTACTCCGTCGATGAGCCTGAGACTGTGGTTCAGCAGGCGGATCTTGGCGCTCTCGAACCTCAGAGGTCCCCGGAGAAGCCTAGGGGTGAAGCTGTGGCTGAACCTCGCGGTTCTGTAGCCCCGGAGCAGCCAGCGGAGGAGTACGCTCGGGAGTACCTCGTGGAGCACCCTGAGGCGAACCTTGACATCTTCGTCTGGGAGATAGCTGTGGCCTACGGTCTATCCGAAGCAGAAGCCGGGGAGCTGGTCAGGCGTATACAGAGGGAGATCCACGTGGAGCGTGGGGACTCCAGGGAGCTCCCGATCCTCTGCCCCCTCTGCAAGCGCCACGGCGCCGACACCAAACTCATCATCAGGCTGACGAGGGATACCCGGTTCTCACAGATGACCCTGGCGGAGTTCGTCCAAGACCAGGCCCCGGAGGTGACGGCGGGATGACTGTCCTCGTATCCATGCCCCTCACCGTGGTCTGCCCTCACTGCAAGACAGGGGACGAGGTGACAGTCGTATCCTCAAGTGTCAGGTACTGCTGGGGATGTGGGCAGCCCATCAACGTGATCCACGAGAGCTGTATATGCGGGAAGCCAGTCGGCCATGGACGCCACAGGGGCCCCCACGGCCTCGCTTACTACTGCAGGTGTGGCTTCGTCGCCACCACGAGAGAGGAGCTGGAGGTCCATATGGAGGAGGTAAGATGAACAGGCTTCGTCTGGAGGGTAAGCTGTGTCCAAAATAGGCTATATTCCTGAGAATGAAGATACACCGACTCAATA
>CAYONH010000360.1:0-1909 GCA_964405275.1 uncultured Candidatus Bathyarchaeia archaeon
TCAACGCCCGCCTCCTGAGGACGCCGCAGTAGGTGCAAGCCCCGAGCTCCCTGGTACTGACTGCGATCTCGTCCATCGTCACCCCAAACAGCTCCTTGAACGAGATGACGAGGTGCTCCACTCCGAGAGCTCCGCAGGCCTCCGTGGCGATGGAGATCGCTTCATCCCTATATCCCTGTACCCCCTCGTCGATGGAGGCCGCTATGATCTCAGCCCTCGGGTAGCTTCCCTCGATCTCCGCCAGCATGTGGAGGAGGCCCAGGCTGTCCTTGCCCCCCGAGACCCCCACTACGACCCGGCTGTCGTGCTCCAGCATCTCGTACTTGGCGATGGTCCTCTCCACCCTCTCCCTGAGGGACCTCTTGAAGCAGGTGGGGCATAGCCTCTCACCGCTGTATGGCCTGAAGTAGACGGAGTCGCGCTTGGCGCACTTCGTGCATACAGGGGATGTCTGGGTCAAGTCTGTCGATCGAACTCTGGCGGAGCTTGATATAAGTGCTACCCGGAGGACTCATCCCCCGTGGGTGACTGCTAGGAGGACCAATTTGTCACCGTCCCTCAGAGGTGTCTCCAGGCTGAGTAGGTTGCCGACCTCCACCCCGTTCAGTATAATGAGGGTGTTGGTGACTGGGCTTTGGGTGTACGGGTCAAGGAGTGCGCCATCGAGGGCTCCCTTTTTGGCCTCAAGGATTCCGTGTATTGCGTCTGAGACCTTCGCGCCCTGATTCAGCGTGAGTGTCCGCTCCTCGCTGCCTGAGGCTTCCTTAAGGGGGCCCATCATCCTCACCTTGACCCTTATAGGCGCCATGCTCAGTTTCCTCTCCTCCCCTTCGCAACCTATAAATCCCCTGCATCGGGGAGTAGATTTGAGCCTGATGAGGGTCGAGGTCAAGTACTACGCCATGATCAGGGAGGCGACGGGGAGACGGGTGGAGACAATTGAGGTCCCCGAGGGCTCCTCCGTGGACGACTTACTAGGCCTACTCGTCGGGATATACAAAGAAGGCCTCTCTAATTTTATCTACGACGAGGAGAAGAAGGTCCGGGACTACCTCTCGTTCATGCTGAACGGCCTCAACGTCTACAGCTTGAAGGGGTTGAGCACAGCCCTTCGAGACGGCGATGTCTTTGCCATCCTGCCCCCCGTGGGGGGCGGCTGAGAAAGGGTGGAGTAGGAGAGAGGCTCTCCTCAAGTTCCTTCAAACGCTCTTATCGATCTCCACATCTCCGTCTGAGGAGATGACGGCTCTCGCATGCCTCAGCGCCCAGCAGCTGATGACGACTCCGACTGGGAGGGAAGCCGGGTGCCTTGCCGACATCTCGACGTGGAGGTCCAGGGCGGTTGGGCCCTCCCCGAGCCCCATGGCGCCTATGCCGAGCTCGTTTACCTTCTTGAGGAGTTCCGACTCGATCGCCGCCACCTTAGGGTCCTCGCTCCTGACCCTGAAGGGCTTCAGCAGGGCCTCCTTGGCCAGTTTCATGCAGAGGTCCTCGCCGCCCCCGATACCAACCCCCACGAAGTAGGGCGGGCATCCCAGGGAACCAGCGTTGGAGAGGGCCTCTATGACGAACTGCTTCACCCCCTTCATGCCCAGGCCTGGCTTGAGCATCCTGTGGGCAGCGATGTTGGTGCTTCCCCCGCCCTTGGGCATGGCGATGAGCTCCAGATCGTTCCCTTCGATGAGGTCGAAGTAGATTATTGGGACGTGGCCGTTGAGCCCGACGTTGTCCCTGGTGTTCCCCTTGAACATGTCGACGGCGTTGGGCCTGAGGGGCACCTCCTCCGTCGCCCGCCTCGTGGCCTTGACGAGTATCTCCTTGACCTCGGATCTGAGGGGGAACCTGTCTCCCACCTTCACCATGAAGGCGACGATGCCCGTGTCCTGGCACATGGGCTTGGAGTTCTCCC
>CAYONH010000361.1:0-1907 GCA_964405275.1 uncultured Candidatus Bathyarchaeia archaeon
CCTCCCTGACAGGGAGAAGATAGCCAGAGCCATCAGAAACGTGATGGCTTAACACTCCCTTTTTTATCCTTTAGAATCAGTATTCAAGGTGATTATTATGAGTGAGATTTCCTTCGATCAGTATCACGACTATTATGAGGTCACGGAGATCCTGAAGGGCTGGGCGGTCAACTACCCCGACCTAGCCACCATGATCACCATCGGGAAGACCCCTCAAGGGATGGACCTCTGGGTCCTGACAGTAACCAACAAGGAGACCGGACCAGCTGACGAGAAGCCCGGTTTCTGGATCGACGGCAACACCCATGCAGGGGAGATCACAGGTACAGAGGCCTGCCTCAAGGCAGCATGGCACCTACTCACCCAGCACGGTGAAGACCCCTTCATCACCGAGTTGCTGAAAGAGAAGGCCTTCTACGTGATGCCCAGGGTCAACCCGGACGGATCCGAGATCTACCTGACCCAGCCCTACAGCCGCGTAGGTGGAGGGATCCCCAACCCTGACTTCGAGGACGAGTTCGCGGAAGGGCTCTACCCCGAGGATCTGAACGGCGACGGCCACATCACCATGATGCGGATCCAGGACCGCAACGGCGACTGGAAGGTCAGCGAGAAGGACAAGAGGGTCCTGGTCAAGAGGAAGCCCGAGGAGGCAGGCGGGGTCTACTACAAGGTCTACAGAGAGGGGATGATCAAGAACTACACGGTCGGCGAGGTCAAGATGGCCCCCTCCAGGTGGATTGGAGGATCCAACAGGAACTACCCTGCAGGTTGGTCCCCGATCCAGTCAGGGCAGGCGGGGCTCTACCCCCTCTTCGAACCCGAGGTGCGGGCCATGGCGGACTTCTTCTGGGAGCACAAGAACATCGGCGGTCTCCTCACATATCACACCTACAGCGGCATCGTGATGCGTCCCTACGCCCTGTGGAGCGACAAATACTGGGAGGAGAAGGGGCTCGAGAAGGACCTTGCGATCTATAACGCCCTCGGAGAGATCGGGTCGGAGATGAGCGGATGGCCGGTCCTGTCGCCGTATGAGGAGATGACCCTCAACAAGAAGGCAGCGAGGGCGGGATGCTCCATGGACTGGTGGTACGACCACTTCGGACTCCTAATGTACGGCATCGAGATCTGGGACATGCCGACTCGGGCCGGATTCAAGGACTTCCACGAGAGGGGCATGCGCTTCGTCATGGGCGACCTCTCAGAGGAGGAGAGCCTCAAACTCATGGCCTGGATCGACAAGGAGACAGGCGGAGAAGGATTCGCCGACTGGGCGCCCCATGTACATCCCCAGCTTGGGTCTGTCGAGATAGGGGGGATGAGGACCAAGTACACGATGCAGAACCCGCCACCCCACCTGCTGGACTCGGCGCTGGACAAGATATTCATGTTCCCCATCAGGCTAGCGGCGATGCTACCGCAGGTCAAGATCACCAAGGCGGAGGCGACGGCGATAGGGGAGGGCCTCTACAAGATAAAGGCTGAAGTCTCGAACCTGGGATTCCTCGCCACGAACCTCACGGAGCAGAGGAAGAAGATCAGGCTGGACAAGCCCGTCAGGGTTAAGATTGAGCTTGGTGACGGCATGGAGCTCATCGGCGGGAAGGAGCGGAGCAGCCTGGGCAACCTCGAGGGACGCTCAGACAGGCTCCCGGGTCACCCGTCGTATAGCGTATCAAGCGGGAGAGCAGAGGGCTCCAAGAGAACGGTCGAGTGGACGGTGAGAGCCAAAAAGGTCCCTGGAAGGGTCGTGATCTCGTCCTACTCGCTCAAAGGTGGAAGAGACAGGAAGGAGCTTGAGCTATCCTAGGGTCTATAACTTATTATTCACATTTTCGCGATATGCTTATTCAGGACTGCCTCAAAACGAGGCCTACCAACAGCCCCAACGATTCGATCAACAG
>CAYONH010000362.1:0-1903 GCA_964405275.1 uncultured Candidatus Bathyarchaeia archaeon
CAGCAGGGGCAACTGGCAGCAGAGGATCATCGACTAGTCACGCCTCATTAACACCGTCTAGGAATAACGATAAATCTAGTTCGGGGATATATCCTGTAGCATGTTCAAGCAGGTTTTCAAGAAGCTGGATAAGGAGATCTCAGGGGAGATAGCCCTGAACTTCGTCTCCGAGATCTGCCGATACCACCGTATCCAGGCGAGCCCTGGCATAAGGGCCGCCGTGAACTACTCCGTCGAGGCCCTGAAGGGTTTCGGGCTGGACGCCGAGGTCCACTCGTATCCCGCTGATGGGAAGACGCTGTCGTGGACGAGCCTCCACTTCAAGGAGTGGGGCTGCAATGAAGCGGAGCTAAGGCTCATCACTCCCAAGGAAGAGGCCAAGATCCTAGCACGATACTCGGAGGCGGAGATCAGCGTCATACAGAGAAGCTTCCCCACTGGGGGGCCCGTCGAGGCCGAGGTGGTGATCCTGGAGAAGGGAGAGGACGAGGCCGACTATAAGCGAGTCGACGTTGAGGGTAAGATCGTCCTAACAAGCGGTAACGTCAGCCGGGTCCACGAGCTTGCCGTGGAGAAGCACGGCGCCATCGGGATCATCTGCGATGGGATGTTCGTGAGGCCTCCGACCCTGCTGGAGGGGGATCTCGATGACGCCCTGAAGTACACGAGCTTCTGGTGGTCGGGCGGGGAGAAGCCGGCGTTCGGGTTCGTCCTCTCTCCCCGTCAGGGGCGCTGGCTCAGGGGCTTGATCAAGAGGCAGGAGAAGGCGAAGGACCCTGTGAGGTTATGGGCGAACGTGGACGCCAGCCTCTATGAGGGGGCTATAGAGAACGCCGTGGCGACTATCCCCGGTGAGACCGATGAGGAGGTGGTGGTCATCGCCCACATCTGCCACCCCAAGCCCTCAGCGAACGATAATGCGTCGGGGTGTGGGGCGGCGATGGAGGCTGCGAGGGCGCTGCAGAGGCTCATCTCGGAGGGTGTCCTTCCCAGGCCTAGGAGGACCATCAGGTTCACGTTGGTGCCAGAGATGGCTGGGACGTATAACTACCTGGCTGCGAATGAGGCTAGTATTCCGAGGATGGTTGCGGCGATTAATCTGGACATGGTTGGGGAGAGCCATGAGCTGTGTAAGAGCATCTTCACGGTGCTGAGGACGCCTGAGTCGCTGCCCTCCTACGTGAACGCCCTGGTGGAGGCGATCCTCGATGAGGTGAAGAAGGAGATCACGGCGTTCGGTGGCGGTCCTAAGCTTCCTCTGTTCAGGTCGACGGTGAACCCGTACTCGGGGGGGAGCGACCACTACATCTACGCGGATCCGACGGTGGGTGTGCCGTGCCCGATGCTGAATCAGTGGCCTGACAAGTTCTATCATACCAGCGCTGACTCCGTGGATAAGGTGGATCCGGCGATGCTTAGGCGGGCCGCGATGCTGACGGCGACGTATGCGTATTCGATTGCGTGTGCTGGTGCCGAGGAGGCGGTCTGGATGGCCGGTGAGGTGGCGGCGCGTGAGAGGCTGCACCTGCTGGAGTACGTCCACGGGGTGGTGGATGGGGCGTTGGACCCGGGGTCCGAGGCGGAGGATCCGGGTAGGCATATGGCGGAGGCGCTGGCGAGGCTGAGGCGGGTGCTGCCCTACAGGCTTGGCCGGGGTGCGGAGGCGATCAGGAGCGTCTCTAGGCTGGCGGGGGGCGACCCGGGCTTCGAGGCGAGGGCGGCGAGGCTTGTCGCGGATCTCGAGAGGCTGGTTAAGGCTGAGCTGAGGCAGGCGGAGGCGTTGATCGTGGATTACGCGTCTGCGAGGGGGCTTGCGCCCCTTCCGAGGATCAGGAAGCCTCGGGCCAGGAAGCTGGATAAGCAGGCTGCGGGTATGGTGCCCCGTCGGGTGTACCGTGGGCCG
>CAYONH010000363.1:0-1896 GCA_964405275.1 uncultured Candidatus Bathyarchaeia archaeon
CCGGGGAGCCCTGGGAGTGGGACGACACATACGTCCAGGTGAGCCCCAACGACAGTGGCTGGACCACCATCCCCGACGTCACCGACTGGGAGTTCAGGGTCGACAACCGGCTCAAGCCCAACTACGTCTTCAGCGGGTCGGGCTCCAAGCAGCTCACTACCCTGGAGGAGATGGAGAGGACCCTGACGGCCAGGCTCACCATGAACCTCTCCGACAACACTTACCTGGACCACTTGGTGGACGGGGACGAGCTCTACCTGAAGCTGATACTGCCCAACGGCCAGTGGATGAAGCTCAACAAGGGCAAGTTCTCTACCGTGGAGCCGGTGCTGAAGCCGGAGGACCTCATCGCCTGCCGTGTGCAGTTCGAGGGACGCTACCTGACGACGTCGTGGGATTAGGGATGAGGCACGAGACGGAGATAATGGGCCACAGGCTCGCCTTCAGGACCTGGAACTACGGGATGAAGCAGGACGCCCTCCGCAGGGCGACGAAGTGGGTGCGAGCCCCCTCCGGGGAGCTGGAGCCCGACGTCGACCCCTGGACCTTCAACGACATGATGCTGGTCCAGACCCTGATCGAGTGGGATCTAGAGGACGGGGAGGGGAACTCCCTGCCCATCAGCCTGGAGACCATCCATGCCGTGGAGCCCCCGGAGCTCGTGGAGGCCATGATCGCCTACACGCAGCAGCTGAACGGGGTTACGGTGGACGAGCGAAAAAAATCGTAGCGGCGGTGAAGCGGGGGGTGGCGGAGCCGCTACTGGACGACATCGGCCTCTGCGTCCAGATGGGCTGGACCCACGATGAGCTGACCGGGCAGCCGGTCAGGTTCGTGGAGAAACTGAGAGCTTACCTGGACGCCCTTGGGGACCGGCAGGAGCGGGAAAGGCGCCGCCTCGAGGAGGACCTTGACCGCCTGAGGAGGAGAAGATGAGGATAGAGAGGAACGTGAAGCTGAAGGACCTGGCCGCGGAGCTCAGGATGATCCCGGGCAGGATAGAGGGGGCCGCCCAGATGGCCCTCCAGATGCCCTCCATGGTGGCGGCCGCGAAGGCTTTCTGCCCCGTCGACACGGGCGCCCTCATGACCAGTATACGGGCTAAGGCGAGTGGAGCATTCTCCGTGGCGCTGGTGGCCGGGGGAGGCGGGTACATCAACCCTCGGACGGGGAGGCCCGTCGACTACGCCCGATCTATCCATGAAGGAACCAGCCGAACGCCTGCCCGTCCCTTCCTCCTGCAGGCAGTCCTGTCCGAAAAGATCAGGTTCGCCCGGGAGATGTTCATGAGGACCGCGGAGGCTCTCTGATGTCTGACAGGATGGAGCTGGAGTACCGTGTGTCGGTGTCTGGGCTCGGGGAGGCGGCTGCCTCAGCGCAGAGCGCTGGCGCCAGTGCAGCCCAGGCCTCTGCTGCCATGAGCGTCGCCCAGAGCCAGAGCAGCCGGGCCCTCCCGGTGCTGACGATGAGCGTGAGGTCCTTCAACGCGGCCCGGCTGGCGGTGGAGCAGACCTCCAAGGCGATCACCGACCTGGACCCCCGGGCTGCGATGTACGGTTTCCTGAACATGATGCAGGTCGTCAGGAACCTCAACTCCCTCATGGGGGCCCTCAGGGAGTCGACGGGGGCGGCCTCAGCGGCCCAGGCCATCCTGGCGACGCTGACGGGAAGGTGGTGGCTCATCCCCTTGGCCCTGGCGGCGGGGGCCGTCATCTACGCCAAGATCAGGAGCATGCAGGAGGGAGGTGTCGTCCAGGAGACGGGCCCCTTCCTGCTCCACAGGGGTGAGGAGGTGGTCCCCTCACACAGGGTTCACACCACCAGGGAGTACCTCTCCCCGAGGACTATCCAGAGCTTCGGCCCTATATTCATCACCTTCGACAGGCAGCCCAGGGA
>CAYONH010000364.1:0-1890 GCA_964405275.1 uncultured Candidatus Bathyarchaeia archaeon
TGAGTACCTTCTTGCGGGGCATGTCAACGGGGATCAGCTCCACCTCGGTGATCTTCATATAAAATACCTCAGAAAATATGTAATGTAGATGTTCGTATATCAGTTTCCCTTGTAAATCCGAGATTGATGCCCTCACCCATCTCCTTCCATCAGTTGCCCACGCGCGCGGTGAGATGCCGATAGAGGCATGGAAGAAGTGGTGGCCCCTGATTGAGAGGCTACGGATGGACTGGGAGTGGCAGCGCCCTCACGATACCGTTAAGTGTCACCGATAGTTAAACAAACCTAGATTGAGGATCAGTAAGCAGGCCCTCGCCTTCCTCAAGTACCTATACGACGAGGGGGCGACCCACCAGAACGAGGACCCCGACTCCTACGGGAAGATCAGCGGCTTCCTCCTCGCCGAGTCCGACGAGCACTTCCTCCCGGGCACGAGGTCGAGGCTGGTGATGAAGATGGGGGCGAGGTACAACAGCGTCCAGAGGACCGTCCAGAAGCTCCACCGGGACGGCTACACGACCCGGAGGACCCAGGGACGGGTCCACGGATACGACTACAGGCTGACCGAGAAGGGGCTCAGGACCCTCCACGAGAGAGGGGTCATCAACTAGACCCTCGCAAGCATTCCCTCCCACCCATACTCCTTTCTATCGATCTACGTCTCCGTGATCGTAAGTGTGTAATATGCTGAGCCCATATTACTGATGGAATCCCGGAGGAACCGCTGATGAGACACGCGACCGTGAAGGCCTTCGACATCCCCGGCGCCTGGTTCAGGACCCTCGAGGAGATCTGGTGGAACGGTGACGACTACCAGGTGAGCTATGGCTCGGAGGTCACCATGACCAAGAAGCTCAACGTGAGCATCGAGATCACCAACCCTGAGAGCAGGCCCCTCGTCGCCGAGAAGGCGCCTTGCGACATGAAGTACGTCCTCTCATACGCCCTCCAGTACCTCTGGGCCGGGGAGAAGGAGGAGGGGGAGACGTACACCTATGCGAGCAGGCTCAGGGATCCCGTGGACCAGGTTGAGGAGGTCATAAAACGCTATGTGGAGGAGCCCAACGACCGCCAGCTCACTATGGTGATCCGCCAGCCAGAGGACATCTACAGGGAGCTAGGTGGGATGAGGCACGAGCCCCCCTGCTTAACAGTGATGGATACTGAGCTCTACCGGGACCAGATCCACCTCACCTGCTACTTCAGGAGCTGGGACGCATACGCAGGGCTCCCCGCGAACATCGCCGGCATTCAGATATTCAACGAGGCGCTGGTGACCGAGATAAACTCCCGCGCGGGGACCGAGTACACGACGGGTAAGCTCATATTCCACTCCAAGAACGCCCACATCTACAGCAGACTCTACGAGTATGTGGAGGAGCTCATCAGGCCAGAGGAGGACTCCAGGCGCCAAGCACGCAGAAAGGAGAACGCCTAACGATACGTTTATTCCAGTTAAAACTTTGTATATAGATCGATGAAGCGCTACGCCCTCCTCGCGGTAATTGTCATAGCGGCAGGGGCTGCTGCATACCTCCTGTTGCGCCCTCCACCCTTGGACGAAGCGGAGGTGAGGGGATACGCTGACCCCATCAGCGAGAACATACTTCAGGCCTTCAACTCCCACGACTACGCATCCTTCATCTCCGACATGGATCAGACGATGAGAGCTGCGTTCACCATGCACGTGTTCAACGAGACCGTCACGGTGACCAACTCGAAGATAGGCGACTACGTGTCGAAGGAGTACTGGAAGGCCGAGAGGAGCGGGGGGTACATCTCGGTCTACTACAGGGCGAGGTTCACGGGTGAGACCTCCGATGTCACGGTGAGGGTGGTGTTCAGCGAGGACTCCGGCAGGCACTACGTGTCAGGGCTGTGGTTTGACTC
>CAYONH010000365.1:0-1888 GCA_964405275.1 uncultured Candidatus Bathyarchaeia archaeon
GATAGCCATGCACGGCGGCGACTCGGCGATGACCGAGAGCGGGGACATGTTCGTGGGCATGAAGGGCCTCACCGTGACGATCATCAGGCTTCTGCTCCCACTGGTCGGAATGAGCAGATACGACCGCTTCAAACCGGATATATTTCTCGAGGATGGACAGGACCTCTCCGAGCACGGGTTCAACGCCAGGGTGGTCCACATCCCGGGGCATTCCAAGGGCTCGATAGGCGTCCTGACAGCCGGTGGCGACCTCTTCTGCGGCGACCTGCTCACTAACACGGACAGACCGGCGAAGAACACGTTGATCGACGACTCGGCTGAACTGGATGCGAGCGTCGAGAAGCTGAGAACTCTGGAGATAGGGACCGTCTACCCCGGGCACGGCAAGCCGTTCCAGATGGAACAGTTCATGGAGAACGAACAATAACCCGATCTGTACGCATGCTAACGGTGAATGGTGCTCTCGGCTTTTTGTAGGTCTTTCCAGTACCTGTACCAGTGGGGGAAGCACCTGCTCTGCCAGTCTGATCTGAATACCGTGTTGAGCCTCGGATACTCCACCCCCATCGCCTCAGCCTCTGGGACACCATCGTCGATGAGTGCCCTCATCTCGCCCTTGACGTCCTTCATCCACTCCAAGTGTCCTCTCACCTCCTCCAGGCCACACAGGGGGCCGTGTCCGGGCACTACTCTCATGATGTCCATGGCAACGATCCTCTCCAGCGCCCGTATCCAAGTGTCCGGATCTGAGCCTGAGCCCGTCGACGCCCAGAGGAGGTCGCCGATGAACAGGGCCCTGTCCTCCGGGTCGTAGACGACGCTGCTGCAGTCCGTATGCCCTCCTGTGTGGATGAATGCGATGTCGTCCACCTCGTATCTGTCCCTGAACGTCTCGGTGGGGGTCACCAGCCTCAGGCCCTGGCACAGCGACATGATGTCCGGGATGTTCCCCTGGAACGCCTCCAGCAGCCCTCCCAGGTTCTGGGGCGCCCATTCGTCCCCTAGGCTACGCTCCATCTTCTCCCTGAGCCTGATCTGGGATACGATTTTGCAGTCCTCGTATACCTGAGCGCCGAAGACGTGATCAGCGTGTATGTGGGTCAGCAGTAGATGGGTGATCGGCTTACTGGTTATCTCCGTGACAGCGGATCGGAACTCCCTTGATATCGCAGGGAACTGGGCGTCAACCACCAGCACCTTGTCATCCAAGATGATGGCTCCGGCGTTGCATCGGGACCCGGGATCCCAGTTAGCGTAGACCCTTTCAGAGACTCGGTTTATTTTCAATGGGATCCCGCACGATTTCAGTCGTCCAGCCTCTCTAACTTGAAGGATACGGGCCTGATGCCGTCTGAGCAGCATGTGATCTGGGTCCCCTCCTCTGTCCACGGGGTGAAGTCTCCCCCGAACATGAGTATGGATGCGTCCTTGAAGATGTCGTGGAACGCCCACGGGCAGAACCCCTCCGGCCTCTTGTTGTCGGTCTCCAGTATGAACTCCTGACCGTCCTTGAAGACGCCGCAGATGGGGTAAGGCTTGTCGGTTCCGGGCATGTTGGGGACCTCCCCGTCGAAGATGTACTCAGGGTCGACACGTTTCAGGACCGTTATCTTGACTCTGGATCTTCCCATACTAATCGTCTACTGTTACAATTAGAAATGGAAAAGAGTATGTGTATATAATCATTTTCTAGCCACCCCCTGCGAGTCAGAAACTCGAATATATTGGTATAGTTGCAAGGGCTCTTCAGTGTTTGTTGATGGTAGCGGAGATAGATTTGAGCTACCGACCTCGGGATCATTCATCCGGTGCCACAGGTTCTGGTTGGTCGGGGCCAACAATCCATATTTTTATCCACAATTCACCGGATCTGGGTCAAACCTATCAT
>CAYONH010000366.1:0-1866 GCA_964405275.1 uncultured Candidatus Bathyarchaeia archaeon
TCACGACGCTCCTGTCGTGCAAGGAGGGCCAGATAGTTCCCAAGGTGGATCCGGATCTGAACCTGAAGAAGATGCTGGACCTGGAGGTTTGAGATGATGATTGAGACAAACAAGGATAAGCTGCTTAAGCTGGCGGTCATGGGCGAGATTGTTCCTTCGGGAAGCGGTGGCTACAGGCCCACGTGGAACGGCGTCCCCAAGATGTCCCTGGGTATGGGGGGCATCAAGTACAACCTCAGGGTGGGAGACCTATGCTACGGCTGGGCATCGGGAGACCACGTCGAGCCCGGGGTCACCATCAGGGGGCAGGAGAAGCCCTCCCCGAGCGAGTGCGCCCTCGCGCTCCTGGCCTGCATAGGCAACAAGGCGAGGCTCACATCAGGAGAGGCGAAGAACGAGAAGGGCGTATTCACGGGAAGGCACGCGGGCTCGGACGACCTGGTCTGGTTCCCGGAGGAGACCATCGAGAAGCTGGCCATCGGCGACAAGGTCCAGGTGAAGGCCCACGGCGTCGGCCTGAAGATCAAGGGCTTCGAGGACGTCCGGGTCAACAAGTGCAGCCCCAGGCTCCTGGAGAACATGGGCGTCGAGATCGACGGAGACCAGCTCGTGGTCCCGATCGTGGCTGAGATACCCGGGTTCCTCATGGGCTCAGGGATAGGTTCCTCGCAGAACGTTGAGCCGGGCGACTACGACATCCAGACGACGGACCCCGCCACCAACGAGAAGTACGGCCTCAAGAAGCTGCGGCTAGGCGATATCGTCCTGCTACAGGATCAGCTCTGCATGAACGGCAGGGGCTACTACAAGGGGTCCATGACCATCGGGACGATAATCCACGGATGGAGCGACTCCGCCGGCCACGGGCCGGGCGTTAACCCGCTGCTCAGCACCATAGGCGGGCGTATAAAGACCGTCATCGACCCGAGGGCCAACACTGCTAGGTACCTGGGGCTGAGGGACGACCTCTAACCCTTTTTCTTTTTTATTTTAGTAAGTCCCACTTCTATATCGGGTTCCAGTCTTGACTTTGAATGTAGAGCGGGCGGTACCCGAGAGGGACGCGGCCCCCATCTCGAGGCTCATCAACATCTGCAGGGATGAGCGGAGGACCGTCCTCGACGCCTACACCCCGGAGAGCGAACGTGAGTACCTGGAGTCCATGGGCTCCAGGGAGGTCGTCTACGTCGCCTACGTCGACGGCGAGTTCGCGGGCTTCGCCGGGGTAGCCTCCCGGTACGGCTACAGCGAGAGGCTGAGGCACTGCGGCGAGGGTGGGACTTGGGTGATGCCCGAGATGAGGGGGCGAGGGGTGGGCTCGGCGCTCTGGAGGGAGGGGATACTGCCCTTCTGCGTGGAGACCGGTTTCAGGCACGTCGGGGCCTCCGTGATGGCCCACAACAAGGGCGCCATCGCGTTCTACGAGAGCCTCGGCTTCAGTGTGTGCGGCTACCACAGGCGCCTCGTGGACTGGGACGGGGAGCTCCTGGACGCCGTCGAGATAGAGAAGTGGCTCGACTGAGGGTATAAAAGGGAGGCTTCCGGGGTTCCTCTAGATTGATATGTCCTGTATAGACTTGATTCTGAAGCGGCGGAGCATCAGGAAGTACAGCAGTGAACCAGTCTCCGAGGAGGTGAAGGCGAAGATACTCGAGGCCGGCAGGCAGGCGCCGAGCGCGGTGAACGCCCAGCCGTGGCACTTCATCGTCGTCGACGATCCAGCCCTCAAGGAGAGTCTCGCCTCGACGGGCAGGTGGCGCTCGTTCATCAAGGACTGCTCATTCGTCGTCGTCGGGCTCTACAAGTCCCACAACCCGATTACGAAGAGGTGGGGGCAGGTTGACACCGTGATAGCGTTGCAGAACA
>CAYONH010000367.1:0-1855 GCA_964405275.1 uncultured Candidatus Bathyarchaeia archaeon
ACCTTCAGGTAGCCGTAGAGCCGGGCCGAGAGCCTGTCGTCCCTGAAGGCCTCCTCGTCGATGTCCATGACCTCGAGCTCGCGGAGCTTCACGGGGCCCCCCTCCAAGTACAGCGCTGCCAGCTCACCCGCGTCCGCCGGGTTTATGGCGAAGACGCCCGAGTGTATCTTCACCCCCGCGGGGATCCCGAGCACGGGGACTTCTCCGTCCACTGCCTCGACCAGGTCCCTGGCCGTCCCGTCGCCCCCCGCGAACATGATGAGATCTACCCCCATCTCAGCCATTGTCCTCGCGGCCTCGATGGTATCCTCCCTTGTGGTGCTATTATGAGCGATGGAGCCTATCACCGTGGGCTGGAGCCCTGCCTCCCTCGCCTCGTCCTCCCCCATCTCGCCGGGATACGTGATGACCTCGACCTGTTCTCTGATCCTGGCGATCCTCCGGAGCGCCTCGACCGCCCTCCCCGGGGAGAGCTTGACGGCTCCCAGCTCAACGGCTCGTTTAACGATGGCCTCCCCGTCGCTTCCCTTCAGCCCGACGCGTCCTCCAATCCCTGCAACGGGGTTAACGATGAGACCGAGGCGCTTCATGGTGTCGTCTCCAGAGTACTCTCCTAATTACATGTAAGTGTTGCATGGAAAAGAGTTAAGGCGCCTTGGAGACTGAAGAGGTCAGAGGGGTGCCCTTGAAGGCGGTCGTTAAGAGCAGGCCGGAGCCGGGTGTTGAGGTCGTCGATCTGCCTGTCCCCGATGTTGGCGTTGGTGAGGTGTTGATCAGGGTCAGGGCCGCTGCCATCTGCGGGAGCGACCTCGGGATCTACTACTACACGCCGGCCTACTCGGAGATGAAGCTGCCCGTCGTCATGGGCCACGAATTCGCGGGGGAGGTCGCTGAGGTAGGTGGAGGGGTGGAGGGGTACAGTGTCGGCGACCGTGTCCTCAGCGAGTCCGTGAAGGCCTGCGGCTCATGTCGTTACTGTCTTGAGGGTATGAGCAACCTCTGCGAGGGCTCCACACTGTTCGGCATCCACACGGACGGCGGATTCGCCGAGTACGTGGCCGTCCCCCACGAGCTGCTGCACCGGATGCCCGAGGGAATGTCCTTCGAGGAGGCCGCCGTCGTGGAGCCCCTCAGCAACGCCCTCCACTTCGTGAGGGACATCACCCCCATCACCCCGGGGGACCTCGCCGTGGTCCAGGGGATAGGGCCCATCGGCCTCTTCTCGGCCCAGCTCTTCAGGCTGGCGGGGGCCCGGGTGCTCCTGACGGGGATCGGCGTCGACACCGAGAGGTTCAGGATCGCCGAGGGTCTGGGGTTCGAGGCGGTGAACGTCGAGGAGGAGGACCTGGTGGAGAAGGTCATGGACATGACCGGGGGGTCCGGGGCCGACATCGCCTTCGTCGCCGTCGGAGCGGCGTCCGCCCTGCGTCAGGCTGTCCAGCTCGTGAGGAAGAGGGGGCACGTGACGGTTGTGGGCATCTTCCCCGGCGACGTCGAGTTGCCCATGACCCTCATCGTCAGGAGGGAGATCACGCTCGCCGGCGCCTACGATGCGAGGCCCGTGAACTTCCCTGAGTCCATCGGGCTCCTGGAGAGCGGCGCCGTGAACGCACGGGATATCATCACACACAGGTTTTCACTGGACGAGGCCGAGGAGGCCTTCGGGGTCGCCATCTCCAAGAAGGGGGGCAAGGTCCTCTTCGTGAACGACTGAGTTTGATTGGTAAGATTCATGAAAAAAGGGGGGGTTCTAGTCCTCGAATGCCGGAGGCAGCGGTATCGTCTTCCAGAGCTCGATGAAGTCGACGTAGAACTGCACCCGCTCCTCGAAGCGCGCCCTGTACAGCTCAGGGTC
>CAYONH010000368.1:0-1832 GCA_964405275.1 uncultured Candidatus Bathyarchaeia archaeon
CAGAGGGCGGTGAAGGACGCCATCAGCCACAGCAGCATGGTGGGGCTGGGGCAGCTCTTCAAGATAGGGAGCTTCAAGGAGATGTCGGACGCCCTCATGGTCGACGTCACGGTCGCCACGCCCAACCCGGAGAAGATAGATGGCGACGCGGTTCTGAGTATCCTGCCGGAGGGGAACAGGCGTATAAACGTGGTCAAAGGCGGGATGAGGTGGCCGGTGGAGTCCACGTCTGAGGAGGCCAAGTCCCACGGGATCGTGATGGTGAACGCCGTCATAATGGTGCTGGTGGACGCCGACAGGCTGGAGAGGAAGTAGACTCCTCACTATCTCTTTATAATCGTCTCGAAGTAGTCGACTATCCTCTCGTGGATGGGGATCCCAGTGGCCTCGATGAGACCCGTATACCCTGGGAAGCAGTTCGCCTCCAGTATGTAGGGCGTCCCGTCTGCCGCTGGTAGGACGTCGATGCCCGTTATCTTGAAGCCCACAGCCTCCGCCACCTTCAGCGACAGCTCGTCGTAGACGGGGTCCAGGAAGTTCTCGGCTGTGCCCCCGGCGCTCAGGTTGTACCTGAAGTCGTTGGGGTTGGAGCGCTTCTCCCTGCCGACGACCTCGCCCCCCACCACCATGCACCGGATGTCGTGGCCCTGGTTGGGGACGTACTCCTGGAGGTAGTAGACCCCCTGGCCGTGGGCCCTCCCGTACCAGGCGAGGAACTGGAGGAGGTCCTCCCTGCTCCGTATGCGGTCGAGCCTGATGACGCCGACCCCCCGCCCCTTGCAGATGGGCTTGAGAACGACGTTCTTCCCCGAGTCGAGTAGCCCCGATGCGAAGTTGTAGGCTTTGTCTATGTTCTCGGTGATGAGGGTGTCCGGATGGGGGATCCCCAGCTTCTTCATCGTGAGGGTGAGGTGCCCCTTCGAGTAGCTGAGGAGGCTGTCCACGGGGTTGATGACGGTGCCGATCCTCTCCTCCAGCTCCTTGAGGATGAGGTGGCGGTGGATCAGCTCGAACGTCGAGCCCCGGTTCAGCATGTTGCTGGGGGCGTAGACCAGATCCGCGTCGTACTCAGGTATCTCCGGAAGCGAGATGTCCCAGGGTGCCCTGAACCTGGTGGGTATCCCCCGCGCCCTCAGCTCCCCCAGCACCAGCTGGGTCTCGTAGACGGTGGGGTTGTCCGTGAAGATTATTACTCCCAAAACCTGCGCCCAAGACTGAGGGACTAGGAGCCCCTTAAAACCGTTTGGAGGATCTGGGACGGCGTTATATACATCCTCGAAAATGTTTCAGTTGTGAAGTGTTTTGGTTAACCCCTACTCAGGTCTGGATAAGCGGATACTCGGGGAGGTCTACGGCAGCACGGAGACCATGGACAACCTCATCGTCCTCTGCGACGACTTCAACAGCCGGTGGCCGGGGTCCGGAGACGACAAGCAGGCATGCGACTACATGGCGGGGAAGCTTGAGGGATACGGCTTGGAGGACGTGCACCTGGAGTCCCTCATCCTCCCCGGCTGGAACCGGGGCTCCTCCAAGCTCACGGTGACGAGCCCCAAGGATAAGGAGGTCCCCTGCATCGCACTCCCCCACAGTGCCTCGGGTGAGGTGGAGGGAGACCTCATCTTCCTCGGCGACGGCCCCGTTGACATCTACGAGCAAAGGAAGGACGAGATCGAGGGGAACATAGTCATGGTCACAAGCCGCACCCCCCCGGGCATGAGCCGACCCCTCCACAGGAACGAGAAGTTCCAGAGGAGCGTCCTAGCCGGGGCGGCTGGGTTCATCTTCATGAACCACTACCCCACCTACGGCCCCCCGACGGGCGGGATAAG
>CAYONH010000369.1:0-1830 GCA_964405275.1 uncultured Candidatus Bathyarchaeia archaeon
CTCCTAATAGCTTAGAAAAAGGGTGGAATGGATGAAGAAAAGAGTCATGGCGTATTTCCTCTCGGCGGCCTCGGTGTACCTGACGATGGGCTACCTTACACAGCTCCTCATCAACATGATAAACGGCTTCACTTTCAACGTCATCTAGAAGAGGAAAACAAGGAACGGGGTCTAGCTGCGGGACCCCAGTGGGAAATTACCATGACTCTTAATTCTACTTACCCAGGGCTTTTACGTAACCTTCCTTCCCAAGCTCGAAAGCCTTTCTGTTCATCTCGAAATACGCAGGCCTCAGGCTCTCCCTCAGCACCTTGACGACGGTCTCCTCGCCGAAGGGGAGCTTGCCGCTGGCCGTCAAGGCACCGAGCATCACCACGTTAGTCGTTATAGGGTCACCTGCCTCCTCCGCGAGGGCAGTCGCGTCGAAGGCGACCACCTCCTCGGTGACCTTCCCCAACAGGGAGAGCAGGCTGTTCTGGCTCGGGTACTCCACCATGCCCGAGATGACCTCGACGGGGGGCATCTTCCTCGTGTTCACCAGGGCGAGACCCCCCCTCTTCAGGTACGTGACGCCCCGCCTCACGGCCTCACCTAGCTCGAAGCCGAGGAGCGCGTCCGCCTCGGCTGGCCTCATCTGGGGGCTGTCCACCCCCTCCCCTATCTGGATGTGCCCCATCACAGGTCCGCCCCTCTGGGCCATGCCGTAGGTCTCCCCGATCTTCACCGGGAGCCCAGCCTCGATGGCTGATTGGGCGAGGAGCCTCGAGGCGAGGAGGGTACCCTGTCCTCCGACCCCTGAGATGACCAGCCTGAACGCCGCCATCCTAGGCAGCCTCCGAGATGCGTATCGCACCCACGGGGCATACCTGGACGCACGCCCCGCAGCCCGTGCACAGCGTTGAGTCCACCCGGGCCCTCCCAGCCTCGTCGTCCCAGACAAGCGCGGGGCAGCCGAACTGGTTCTGGCAGATCTTGCATCCGGTGCAGACATCAGCGTCGACTAGGTAGGGAATTGGTTTGTCGGGCCTCATGGCCCTGAGGGCCTCCGTAGCGCAGAGCCTCCGGGCGATCACCATCGCCACGCCCTCGGCCTCCAGCATCCGAATGAACGCAGCCTCAGCCGCCTCCAGGTCGTAAGGGTCGACGACCTCGACGTGCTCCACCCCTGCAGCCCTCGCGATGTCCTCGATCATGATCCGCTTCGTCGGCTTCCCCATGGCAGTCCTCCCCGTCTGTGGGGTCGGCTGGAAGCCCGTCATGGCGATGATCTCGTTGTCGGCTACGACGACCTTGATGGGCGTGTTGTTCACTACCGCGTTGATCAGCCCCGGTATACCCGCGTGGAAGAATGTGCCGTCGCCTATCCAGGCAATCGTGTCCACGCCGACCTTCGCCATCCCCTGGGAGACACCGATGCTCGCGCCCATGCAGAAGTATGTGTCCTCGAAGCTCAGCGGCGGGGCGTGGGCCAGACCGTAGCAGCCTATGTCGCCGTTGACGACGACGCCCTTCAGGTCGCCCTTCACCGCCTGCACCGCCTTCTTGAGGGCGTAGATGGTCGCCCTGTGGGGGCAGCCCGCGCAGAGGGTGAGCATCCTGTCGAAGAGAAGGTTACTGCTCTCCTCCTCGAGATCGGTCCGGTCCTCCGTCTCCGAGGGTGTTCCTAGGATCCCTGCGAGGGTCGCATCGAGCAGCATCGGGCTCAGCTCTCCCTCTCTGGGGAGGTACCCGCTCATCCTGCCCAACACATCCAACCCGGGCGCCACGTCCTTGGCCAGGGCCTTCACGTGGAGCTCGACGAAGGGGTCCACCTCCTCCACGACGAGGACC
>CAYONH010000370.1:0-1825 GCA_964405275.1 uncultured Candidatus Bathyarchaeia archaeon
GCGGTGTTGAAGACTGGAAGCGTATGGACGGCCGCCTTCCTTCACGGCGTGGTGAACAGCGTTTATTCCTTCACTCTAACCTACCTGGTGCGCCCTGACGACAAGCTATTCTCGTTTGGGCTGGGAGCATACGGCTTGGTCTGTATGGCGGGGGTGGCCCTGATGATCCTGCGAGACCCCATCTGGAGTACGCCGCACGTTCCAGAAACAACAGAACGACCATAATGAACTCGAAGGATTCTCGAACAATGTGTCGAAGATCTCTACAGCGTATCTGAACGGAAGAGCGCTTGAACGCACAGAGGAGTACTGGACCTACTATATGAAGTCGAGGACAATAAGGATGTTTGAGGATTAGGATAGCGACATTATACATTGAGTCTCCCACGATTGGTTTTATAGACTATGAAAGGTTAGACGAGTATAGAATGAGCGGACCAGTACGATATCTGGAGGAGGCGACATACCGGCCATACTGGCTAGAGGACGGCGTACTGGAGTCGACCCTCAAGACAGTCCTGTCCAAGAGGGAGGTGCTTGAAGCCCTAGCGGAGGCCCTTTCTGGTGCCTCCCGGTTCTACATGGTTGGCAGCGGGGGAAGCTACAGCGTCCAGCACCCCCTCAGGTACGCAGCGGAGAAGCACACCGACGTCCCCGTGAAGAGCTTCAGCGGCTGGGAGTTCCTAGAGATGCGCCCCTCGGGGGTAGACGAGGACGCGGCATGCGTATTCATCTCCCATTCGGGGACGACCAAGGAGGTCCTCAGGGGCCTGGAGTGGGCGAAGGAGAGGGGGGCCGCCACCCTGAGCCTGACCGAAAGCACGGATTCCAAGATGGGAAAGGCCGCCCGGCACGCCTTCGGCTACGAGGGGCGAGCCGTAACGATTGGTAAGCAGACGGCCCTCTATCTCCTGTTCGGAAACATCCTACGCAGGAAGGGGCATCACATCGGCGATAGGATGACCGAGGTCGTCGAAGGCCTTCCGGAGCTGCTCCCCCCCATGATCCCCCAAGCAAAAAAATCCGCAAAGCAAGCAGGCCTCGACCTGAAGGACGAGGATGAGATATTCGTAGTGGGCGGGGGCGTCAACTGGGGCCTCGCCTACCAGTTCGCCGTCTGCACCCTCCAGGAGATGTGCTGGGTCCACGCCACCCCCATCGACTTCAGCGAGTGGCGCCACGGCCCCCTGGAGATGTTCACACCGGGGAGGGCCGCCGTCTTCCTCAGGGGGAAGGGAGGCCAGAGGGAGAACGAGGAGAACATCATCGAGTGGTGCAGGGGGAACGGCGTGAACTGCCTCGTCTACGACTCCCAGGGGAGGGACGTGGACAACCTCGCGACGCCCTTCACCCTCTTCGTGGAGCTGGAGTGGCTGGGCTACTACCTGAGCCTCGCCAAGAACCGGGACATGGAGCGCTGGCGCCACTACGACAAGGTGGCCTTCTAGTCCCCGCCCCAGGCCCCGAGGCGCCCGCAGATCTCCGAGGCGGCGATATGCCCCTCCGACAGGGACCCCTTGATGTCCATCCCCTTCAGCCTAGAGCAGAGGAAAGAGGCGATGAAGGCATCCCCCGCCCCGAGGGTGTCGACGACCTCCACGGGGACGGCCTCACCCACGTACATCCTCCCGCCGTCGAAGGCCAGCGAGCCATGCTCGCCCAGCGTCATCACGACGACCCCCCGGGTCCTCCCCCCGAGGGCCTCAACCACGCTCCGGGGCTCCTCCCCTCCCTCGAGGAGGTGCCTCCCGGAGAAGAAGCTGTAGTCCAGATAAGGCATGATCTCCGTTGCGAGGCTGTATATCTCCGAGGAGAAGTCGCAGCT
>CAYONH010000371.1:0-1800 GCA_964405275.1 uncultured Candidatus Bathyarchaeia archaeon
GCGTACCTAGCGTTCTCAAGGGTGTCCCTCGTGGAGACGGCGGAGACCCCACACATGACGGGGATCCTGTCGCTAGCGGCGTCGATGACTGTGTCGATGATCTGCGTCTTCTCATCCTTGGTGAGGAGGAATCCCTCAGCCGTTGAACCCAGAAGGAGGAGCCCGTTGCTTCCGTTCTCCGCGTGGAAATCTACCAAATTACGGAGCACGTCGTAGTTGACTTCATCGCCCTCGGTGAATGGGGTCACGAGGGCCGGCCATGACCCCTCGACGTTGTAACGTTTCATCTCGACCGACGGGAGATGGTCCATCTCCGCTAATAAGCTTCACGTGGGCTCAATGGACGTCTTGGGACTATCTGTCCTTGGTCGCAAATTGGTAATCGACGAATTCAAAGGCTTTAGATTCAGCATCGATGGGATCAATATACGAGAGGGTTCCTCGAATCTCGTACAACAGCGGAATTGTTGATTGCTGTTCTTTTGAGAAGTCGATATAGTAGACAAGCTTCACGCTGGAGACTGTACAATTTCCTTCAGGGGGTATGATTGGATATAATATTTGGAAACCGATACTTGCTGCATCGCTTTTTCCTTGAATAAAATATTCAAGGGCTTCTTCCTGAGATTTTATATTCGCCATCTCTTCGCCGACAGCAATGGAGGGTCTGTTGATTTCTACATCTATCACCCTGTCGTCTGCAACCCAGATACTAAAATCTGCTCCGGGGCCTACCAGTTCAATATTGTCTACGTAGAGTCTGTAGGATACTCCTATAGCTCTAGTTATCTCGGTCTCCGTTTTTGTTAGAGGGTCGTTGACGGTAGTATTCCAGGAGGGGTGTATTGAGTTGAGTTGATACGTAACCTCTGATTCATACTGCCAGTAGGCACTCAAGTTTCTTAGAAAGTCCTCAGCGATTTGAAGCACCCTCTCCTCATCCCATGACTCAACTACGGGTTTGATGCCTACCTCGGAGTAATATATCCTGTTAAGGCCGAAGAAGGTTAGCTCCTTGTTATCTTGCTTTAACAAAAGCCCATCCCACGGCATCTTCTTAATGACAGCCACTTGGGGCATCTGGAATACATTGATACCAATATCCATGGCCGTCTCGTTTGAGAGAGATATAGGTTCAATACTTAGGCTTGAAGGGACTTTCAGCCTCTCCAGGGGTTCATAATTCAATACAAGATCATATGTTGACAAGCCTCCAAACGGGCTCAGTGCCTCAATGTTTACTTCCTCGGTTGATGATTCCCCCTGTACTTCGGGCGATTGCTGAGGCTCAGAGAGGGGTGAGTCAACCGGGCTTTCAGTATTCTGCAGGGCTAAATAATTTGCTTGAAAGGCTAGAGCCGCCACTAAAACTACGCTAAGCATAAACACCAACATACTAAGACCATTTTTAGTCTTCATCATTTTCACATCAACAATCCCATTCACCACATAGTCCTTGAGCAGCACGCGCTCATCGCTTGAAATATCGTCGTCACCATAGGATATCTGTTATGAGCGATAAAAGGTATACATAAAATAATAGCTAATTTGTTCTGTAGATAAATATCTAAATAAAATCGTGCATTATTGAGTGGCGAGAGGGATCGTCCGATCATAATGGCTATGTGAGGTCGAAGACCTTCCCCGGGTTCAGGATGTTCCTGGGGTCGAAGGCCCTCTTGATGCCCCTCATGAGCTCTATCTGGGCCTCCTCGACCTGCCTGGGCAGGTACCTCTTCTTCGCCAGCCCCAGGCCGTGCTCCCCGGAGATGGTGCCGCCGAGGCTCAGCGCGAGGTCGA
>CAYONH010000372.1:0-1798 GCA_964405275.1 uncultured Candidatus Bathyarchaeia archaeon
CTCGCCGCGCTGGAGATGATCAGATCCGGGATCACGACGACCCAAGACAGCCACTACATCAACTTCCAATATGACGCCATTGACGGCGTGGCCGAGGCGGTAGTCGAATCGGGTATGCGGGTGGTTCTGGGGAGGGGCTGCTGGGATGCACCTGGGCTGGCCCCGCCGGAGATGACCGAGGACGTGTCGAACGCGGTCAGGGAGACCGAGAGGTTCATCCGGCAGTGGGGTGGCGCAGGGGGTGGCCGTGTCAATGTACGTGTGGAGGCCTCCATGCTCGCGCAGTGCACCGACGAGATGTTCCTGGCCACGAAGGATCTGGCGAGGAGGTTAGGCGTCGGCTGGGCGACCCACCTCCAGTACAGGCTTGCCACCTCGGGGACGGATCCCCGGAGGGATGATCCGGCTCTAGGCCGATACAACGGGAGGGCTGTGGAGTACATGGAGGACCTCGACGTCCTCGGCCTGGACTCCCTCCTCATCCACTGCACCCACATCGAGGGGAGGGAGATCAGAATCCTCGCGAGGACCGGGACCCCCGTGGCCCACTGCCCCATCGCCAACGCCTGGGGAGGGAACCCGGTGGTCACCCCGGTCCCCGCCATGCTTGAGAGGGGAGTCACCGTGGGGTTAGGCACCGACAGCGTGGCGACGAACGACAGCCTCGACCTGTTCCAGGCGATGAAGATCTGCGCCCTCATCCACAAGGTGAACATGGGCTCATCCGCCGCCATGACCGCCGAGAAGGCCTTGGAGATGTCAACCATCGACTCGGCGAAGGCATTGGGCCTAGCATCGGAGGTTGGCTCACTGGAACCCGGAAAGAAGGCCGACGTCATCCTCCTGGACATGGACTACCCCGGAATGGTCCCCAGCTTCAACCCAGTCAAGAACCTGGTGTACGGCCTCGGGGGAGGAGGAGCCGTGGACACGGTGATAATCGGAGGGGAGACCGTGATGGAGGGCAGGACCGTTAAGACACTGGACGAGGCGGAGGTCTTCAGGAGGGCTGAGGAGGTGGGCAGGAACCTGCTGAGGAGGCTAGGCCGCCTCGGACCCGACGCCCCTCACGTCGAGCCCTCACCCTGGAAGCTGGAGTAGGCTACTCCTCCCAGTCCCTGACGGAGACGGGGTACTTCAGCCCCGTCCTCTCGGCGTATCTTCGGTTGACCTCGTCCGCCTTCCTGGCCAGCGCCTCCTCGTCGAGCCCCGGTATCCTCCCCTCCTCCACCACTTTCCTACCGTCCACGATGACGGTCTCGATGTCTCTCTGGCTGGCCCAGTAGACCATGGTCTTGATGGGGTCGTAGGTGAGGGCCGTATGGAGCCCAGTGAGATCGACGATGACGATGTCGGCCTTGGCCCCCGGCGCGAGGCGCCCTAGATCCGGCCTACCAAGGGCTTTTGCCCCTCCCAGGGTCGCAGCGTTGAAGACGTCGCCTGCGGTCACAGCGGACCTGTTCCTCTCCGCGACCTTCCCCATTATCGCGGCGTACCTCATCTCCATGAGCATGTCCATGGGGAAGGCGTCGGTGCCGATGGCGATGTTAACCCCCGCGTCCCTGAACCTGGCGTAGGAGTGGAGCCCCAGTCCCACCCGGGCCCAGACCGCCGGCGTGTGCCCAAGGGTAGTCCCGGTGCTGGCCAGCATCTCGATGTCCCGGGGGTCCCTGACGTCGGCGTTGGGTGCCTGTGAGGCTGGGTTGAGGCTGGTGTAGAGGAGGTGGGTGAGGATCGTCTTGGGCGCCAGGAAGCCGATGTCGTGGAGGAAGTGGACCGGGGTCTTCCCGTGCCTCCT
>CAYONH010000373.1:0-1785 GCA_964405275.1 uncultured Candidatus Bathyarchaeia archaeon
GTCTCGAAGTCGTCGATGGATACTGACCAGTCTGCCTCGGGGGAGAGCTCGTTGAGCTCCCGCTTGAGCTGGCGGCACAGGAGCCAGTAGGCTATCGCCAGGGACCTCCGCCCCTTGTTGTTCATGGGGATGACGAGGTCGATGTTCTTGAGGGAGTTGTCCGTGCTGCAGAACGCTATGACGGGTATCCCCATGAGCGACGCCTCCTCGACGATCTGGGCGTCGGCTATCGAGTCTGTGACCACTATGATCTCGGGCTCGAAGAAGTCTGAGTAGATTGGGTTGGTGAATGTCCCCGATGTGAACCTACCTGTGAAGGGCTTCGCCCCGGTGAGCTCGCAGAAATTCTCGACGGGAGTCCTGCCGTAGCGCTTCGATGAGGATACGGCTATGTAAGATTGGTTCACGCGGGCCAGGAACTTTGCGGCTATTTTGATCCGCTCGTTCATCTTCTCCATGTCCAGGACGAACAGGCCGTCGGGCCTCACCTTGTAGATGTAGGGCTCCATGTCCCTCGTCTTGACCCGGGTGCCGATGTGGACCCCGGCTGATAAGAGGATCTCCTGGGGTAGTAGAAGGTCCTCGACTCCTTGAGATTCCATGCTATCTTTCACCTCTGATATCTACGGCTTCCCTCTCCGAGTGGAACTTGATTATCTCGTCCACCAGCTCCACGTGGGTGAGGAGCATCCTCCTGCAGCAGTAACGGGTGACACCCAGGTCGTCCATGACGTCCTTGGGGTGCTCCCCTTCGGAGACCCTCTTGGAGAAGGGCTCCCACTTGTCTCCGACAAGCTTTCCACAGGAGAAGCATCTAACGGGTATTATCATTTGAGCTTTTCAGCCTCTTTTCTCACGCTGAATATGCACAGAGACACCTTATATCTTTTAAACCTAGTGGAAAATCACTGGAAAAATGGTTTCTCTCTGCTGCATACAGCCTTTCAGGCCGTTTCTCCGCCTTTCTTGAGGCTCCTGATCGTCCCCGAGACCTTGTCGACGTGTATCGCTGCAGGGCTTTCGCCGATGCTGGTCATGAAGGCAAGGGAGGCCCTCATCTCCCTGAGGTGGCTGTGGTTGCACCGCAGGATTCCGGACTGGGAGTCTTCGTCGAAGTCTATGAGGTTGGGCTCGATGGTGGAGAGCCCCTGGACTCCGTAGAGGGTGAGGACTCCTCTCTGAATGGCGTCTGCTACCTCCTTGACGCTGAACCCCTCATCTCCCCTAATCCAGAACTTGAGGTAGCGTCGCCTCTTCCGGTATACTGGCATCTCAGACCCTCCTGACGCCCGGGGAGACGTAGCCGGGCTCCAGTTTACTCCTGTTCCTCTCCACCATCCTCCAGGGGACATCGGAGACCATGTCGAGGGACTCCTCCTCGCCTATGCCCAGGAGCTGCATTGAGGCAGCCAGCTCCCTAGGCCCCCTCATCAGAAGGGGCTCGTCTGCCCCGCTGGAAACAACCACTGGGACGTCGTAGCGTCTGGCGTTCTCGACCTCCACGGCCATCATCGAGAGGAGCCTCGAGGCGACATGCGCTCCATTATTCAGTAGGTCGGATAGGTTGACCTCGTAGGCGCAGTTCGTCCCCGACGCCAGCGAGGCCTCCTGGCGGTCGAACCTCACCCTCCGCCTCACATGAATCTGGGTGGGGAAGTTGAGGATGTCCACCCTGTGGTCCCTCGCGGCCTGACGGGCGACGGGCTTGCTGCGGCACTCCACGGCGATGATCTCGAACCGTCTCCTGATGCGCCTGAGGGAGGAGGTCAGCTCGTTGGGGTTCCT
>CAYONH010000374.1:0-1785 GCA_964405275.1 uncultured Candidatus Bathyarchaeia archaeon
TCTCAAGGCTGGACGACTCCTACACGATCAGGCTCCTCGAGGACATGATCCGCATTAACTCGGTGGTGGGTCAGGAGCGAGAGCTTGCCGAGTACATAAGAGCAGAGCTGGAGTCCCTGGGATTCGAGTGCGAGATGGACGAGGTGGAGCCGGGGAGGCCCAACGTCTACGCCAGACTGGAGGGTGAGGAGCCGGGGGGGAGGCTCAACTTCAACGGGCACACGGACACGGTCCCCGTCGTGGAGGGCTGGGACACGGACCCATTCACCCCGGTGATAAAGGAAGGGAAGATTTATGGTCTCGGCTCCTGCGACATGAAGGCAGGCATAGCGTGCACCATCAACGCGCTGAAGGCGATAGTCGAGTCCGGCTTCAGCTTCAACGGGGAGCTGTCATTCTCGGGGGTCATCGACGAGGAGGCCCACGGAGTGGGCGCGAAGGCGATGCTAAAGACTGACCTCGCAGACGTCGACGCCATCATCCTGGCCGAGCCGTACCCGGGGAACGAGGCGAAACCCATCCCCCTGGGCATAACGGGGAAGATCCTCTACGACGTCTACGTCCGTGGCAAGGCGGCTCACGGGTTCAGGCCCCACCTCGGGGTGAACGCCGTGGAGGAGGCCAGCGCGATCATCGCGAACCTGGACGAGCTCGATTTCGTGGACCATCCGGACTTCGGCCAGGGCAACTACTCAACCCTCAAGATAGAAGGGGGCTATGAGGTCTACTCTGTGGTCGTGCCTGCCAGCTGCCGCTTCGAGGTAAACAGGCTGCTGGTACCAGGCGAGACGGTGGAGACCGCCATCAGGGACATGGAGAGGCTCGTTGAGTCCCTGGACCTGGAGGCCAAGGTCGAGGTGAAGACCAAGCCACCGAGGTATGAGGCCTACGTCATGGAGAAGGACGACCCCATCATGCAGGTGTTCGACGGGGTCTACAGGGAGGTCATGGACCGGGAGCCGTTGTACGAGCATGCATCGGGGATCACAGATGCTAACATATTCGCCGGGGAAGGGGGTATATCATGTCTGCATCTCGGACCAGAGAGGGGTGGGGCGCATCAGAAGAACGAGTACGTGCCCTTGGACTGGCTGCCTCCAGTATCGAAGATGTATGCACTGATAGCGTCGAGGTTCCTTGGGGAGTCCTGAGCAAACTCAGATTGAACGATGAATTGAATGCCCCCGACATTTCATTTATTAGTGTTCAGATTCGTATAAGGAGAAGGTGTCCTCTTTGAGCGACGTAATCACGATGAAGGAGTTCAAGAAGCTCGACATAAGAATAGGGACCGTGGCCGAGGTGGAGAAGGTCCCTGGCTCCGACAAGCTCTACAAGCTGCAGGTAGACATAGGAGGGGAGCTACGCCAGATAGTCACCGGCCTCGTCGACTGGTATACGGCCGACGACCTCGCGGGGAAGGTGATAGCCGTGGTCCTCAACATGAAGCCAGCCAAGATCTTCGGCCAGTGGTCCTATGGCATGCTCCTCGCGGCAGAGATAGATGGAAAGCTAGCGCTCCTGACGACCGACCACGAGATCCCCAATGGTGCGAGAATAACCTAAAATCACTTCAAAATTCCTGTGAGAGGAAAACGGGATATTCCCTCTTCATTTTCTTATCCTAAGGATCAAACACAGACTATACCAGCAATCAAAAGTTATAAGAAAAAAGTAGGGAGAGCTACTCTCTCCAGCAGACGACCTTGCCCTCTTTCTCCAAGGCCTTAACCTGCTCCGGGGTGTAGCCCAGCATCGTGGTCAGGACCTCCTCGGTGTGCTGCC
>CAYONH010000375.1:0-1765 GCA_964405275.1 uncultured Candidatus Bathyarchaeia archaeon
AGAGGCTCCATGAGAGCTACGACGCGAGGTGGCGCCAGCTCATGGACCAGAGGAACGAGAGGCTATCCCTGGCCAAGGAACTGGACTCCCTCGAGGAGGGGGTGGAGAGGGCCTACATCAACCTCGGGGAACTGGAGGTCAGGAAGACCCTGAACGACCTCTTCGAGGGGGAGTACGAGGCTAAGGCCCCGGCCTACGAGTGGGAGATCTCCCATTGCAAGAGCCAGCTAGAGAGGAGGAGGGGTGAGATCGCATTCCTGGAGAAGATCTCGAACGTGGTCCCCAGCGACGAGTTCGCTACGATGGCTGAGAGGGCAAGGGAGTACCTGGAGAGGATGCGGAACTCCGAGGGGCTCATGGAGCTCATCAACAGCACCTACTCGCGGCTCAAGACCTCGATGGAGGAGATCGTTGCCCTCCTCGACGAGAATGAGTGAGATCTAGTACCCAGGGATCGGCTCTGAACCCGTATCCCTCCCACGATTTTTGAAATTATATCTAGTACACCATACCATAGTAAATACGTATTTGAAATGTCCATAGAAGAGATTCTGCTAAAGGTTGAGGGGCTGAGCGAGGAGGTCGTCGAGGTATGCTCACAGCTCATCCAGCGCCCCTCCGAGAACCCCCCGGGGAGGACCGACGGCTGCGTCGAGTACATCAAGGGCTACTTCGACGGGCTCGGTATAACTAACGAGGTCTACCAGAGAGACGAGGGGAAGCCTAACATCGTCGCCCGGGTGAAGGGCTCCTCGGGGAGGAAGATCCTCTGGGTGGGGCACAACGACGTCGTACCCGTGGGGGAGCCCGAGAGCTGGAAGTATCCCCCCTTCAACGGGACCGTCGCGGACGGGAAGGTCTGGGGACGGGGAGCGAGCGACATGAAGGGCTCCAACGCCTCCGCCATGATAGCGGCGAGGGTCCTCACAGAGGTCGGCTGCCCCCACGACGTGGACTTCTGGTTCACCGCGGACGAGGAGGTCGGGGGAGGCGCCGGGGCGAGGTGGCTGGCGGATGAGCATATATTCGAGGGCGAGGTGGCCATCATCGGCGACGCGAGCGGATGCGACCCCGGCCAGGTCAACGTCGGCGTCGGCCATAAGGGGGGCATCGGGAGCAGCCTCACAGCGGATGGGAAGACAGCTCACGGGAGTACCCCCTATCTAGGGGATAACGCCATCGACAAGCTGTTGAAGGTCATACCCTACGTGAGGAGGCTGAGCGAGTTCCGCCTCGACGTTCCCGCGGACCTGGAGCCCATCCTGGAGTCCACCACCGAGTACATGCTGAAGGACGACACCCTCGACGACGAGCAGAGAAAGGCCGTCGAGAGGCTGTTCTACTATCCGTCGGGGCCTAGCCTCAACATCATCCACGGGGGCGTAAAGAGCAACGTGGTCCCCGACAGGGCCGAGTGCCGCTTCGACATCAGGCTGACCCCAGGGATCGACGCGATGAAGGTCAAGGAAAGGTTGGAGGAGCTCGTCGCAGAGGCGAACGTCCCCGGCGTGACCCTCGTGGCCACGGCGGCCCCCCGCGTGGGGTACTACGAGAAGGCCGACGAGCCCTCAGTCATCTCCCTCGCGAAGGCCGTCGAGAGGGTCACAGGTGAGAAGCCCCCTCTGACGTTGATGCCCTGGGGGACAGACGCCACCTCCATCAAACGCAACATCAAGACCGAGAGGCATCCCGACGGCATCCCGAACCTGCTGTTCGGGCCCATGCTCAGGGATCAGCTGCACCAGTCCAACGAGTACGTGACGAC
>CAYONH010000376.1:0-1763 GCA_964405275.1 uncultured Candidatus Bathyarchaeia archaeon
CCTATAACGACCTCGACATCGCCGCAGGCCAGGGGACCATCGGCCTTGAGATGGCCGAGTCATGGCCGGAGATGGACGTCGCCCTCGTCCCAGTGGGCGGAGGGGGGCTGATATCAGGGATAGGATGCGCCCTCAAAGGCGTGGATAGCGGCATCCAGGTGCTCGGTGTCCAGTCGGTGGCCTCCCCCGTGATGTACGAGAGCATGCGTGAGGGGCGCATCGTGGAGATGGAGCTGGACGAGTCCGTGGCGGAGGGGCTCTACGGGGGCATCGAGGAGGGCTCCGTCACATTCGACCTCTGCAGGAGGTACGTCGACGAGATCGTCCTGGTCCAGGAGGAGACGATCCTTGAGGCCATGGGAAGGCTCCTGAAGAACCAGCACCAAGTCGTGGAGGGCGCCGGGGCCGTGGGGGCGGCGGCCATCATGGAAGACCCCAGGCGCTTCAAGGACAGGAGGGTAGGCGTGGTCGTCAGCGGGGGCAACGTCGAAGCCGACCTCCTGAGGGAGGCGCTCAGTAAAGTTTAGATTAGATTAGAGAGAACTCCTAGGAAGAGCTGTCGCCCAATGAAGAGGATAATCGTCGAGGCCGTCGAGTGCGCCGGGTGCAGGGTCTGCGAATTGGCGTGCTCCTACGGCCACGAGGGGAGGTTCAGCCCGAGCCTCTCCCGCATCACCGTCATCAAGGAGGACAAGCACGGCCTCGACTACCCCCTCTACTGCCGCCAGTGCGAGACATGCCCCCCCGTATCCACGTGCCCCACGGGAGCCCTCTCCAGGACCAAGGAGGGCACCGTCGCAGTCGACCAGGAGGCATGCATAGGCTGCGGCAGCTGCGTGACGGTGTGCAACTACGATGCGATCAAGCTTGACGCCTCCTTGAGGCCCCTCATCTGCGACCTCTGCGGAGGGGAGCCGGAGTGCGTCAGGAGATGCCCGACGGATGCCCTGAGATACGAGGAGTCCGACGCGTTCACCGAGACCCTTGAGGAGGCATTCTCCAGGCTGAGGAAGGAGTGGAACATAGATGGCTGAACTCGGCGGCTACGCGGGCAAGATCCTCAGGATCAACCTCACCAAGAGGGAGGCCAAGACCGTCGACCTCGACAAACGCCTGGCGTCCCAGTTCCTGGGAGGCAGGGGCTTCAACTCGAAGCTGCTCTACGAGGAGGTGGGCCCGGACACAGACCCCCTCGGCCCCGAGAACATGCTCATGTTCGCCACCGGGCCCCTCGTGGGCACGATGTTCCCCACGGCCAGCAGGTTCAACATCTCCGCCAAGTCCCCCCAGACCGGCATCCTGGGGGACACCAACGCGGGGGGCCACCTCGCCTCCGAGATCAAGTTCGCGGGGTACGACCAGATAGTCCTCGAAGGGAGGAGCAGCGACCCTGTCTATGTCTTCGTGAACGACGGGGAGGTCGAGTTCAGAGACGCCTACCACCTGTGGGGCAGGGACGTCTACGAGACCGACGACATCATCAAGGACGACCTGGGGGACAGGCGGGTCCAGACGGCCATCGCCGGACCGGCGGCTGAGAACGGGGTGAAGTTCGCCGGGGTCTTCGCGAACCTGATGAGGGCCGCATCCCGGACGGGGATGGGCACGGTGATGGCGTCGAAGGGCGTTAAGGCCCTGGCGGTTCGCGGGACGGGCTCCATCGAGGTTGCCCACCCGAAAAAGTTCATGAAGCTCGTGGACGAGATAGCGGAGGAGATCTACGGCCACGAGCAGTACGAGGGGAGGAGGCGCATGGGGACGAC
>CAYONH010000377.1:0-1757 GCA_964405275.1 uncultured Candidatus Bathyarchaeia archaeon
GATCTTGCCACCGTCCTTCTTCACCAGGACGCCCTCGAGGGTCCCCTTCAGCCCCTTAGCGACGTCAGCCAGCCCCTTGAGCATCTCGGCATCCTTGGGGTCGACCTGAGGCGCACGGGCGGGCTTCGCCACACGGGCAGGCCCGGCCGCACGGACAGGCTTCGCCTCCACCGGCTTCGCGTCCCCCGCCTCCGCGAAGGGCACCCTGGCCGCCAAGGCGGCCCGTATCTCGGCCGGGGTGAGGTCCTCGACCTCCTTGCCCCTGGGGGCCCTGGCGACGTACTTCGGCTGGGCTACCTGGGTCAGCTCCTTGAGGATGAGGTCTCCGCCCCTGTCCCCGTCGAGGAAGGCGGTTATCTCCTTCTTCCTCTTCACGAGGTTAATTATGGTGCGGGGGACCTTCACGCCCTCCAGGGCGATGATGTCCGTGTAGCCGCTCTTGAGGAGGTTGTTCACGTCCGCCCTGCCCTCGACGATGAGTATCTCCTTCGCCTTGCTGAGGTCGGGGGTAGCGGTTAGCTTCTCACGCCCGTAGGTCACTGCCTTGACCGTCTTGTCCTCCCTGGAGACCTCGGTGAGGAGCTTCTCGATGTCCTGGGTCTCTGTCACCACCCAGTCCCTCATGAGCTCCTTGGCCCGCTTCATTATCTGCTCCCGCTTGTCAAAGCGGACGTCAGATATCTGTTCCACGGAGACCTTCGCCTCGCATGGCCCTACCCTGTCAACCGTCTCCATCGCCGCTGCGATGATGGCGGTCTCCGCCCTGTCCAGGCTGGAGGGGGCGACGATCTTCCCATCGGTCCGGTCCTTCGCGGACTTTAGCTCGATGTCTATCCTTCCAATCTTGCCGGACCTCTGGAGCTCCCTGAGCTCGAAGTTCTTAGGGAAGAGTCCCTCAGTCTGACCGAAGATGGCCCCGATGACGTCGTGCTTCTCGACGACGCCCTCGACGACGAATTTCGCCTCAATTATGTACTTTGCGCTATGCTTCTCTTTTGAACCCATTATGTTCACGTCTATATCATCTACCACTCTTGCCGCAGGTGAACCCTCCCCTTAGTGTCCACCTGGGGTTGACAGAATCAAACCCGGTCGTGAATGCAAGGAGAACGACGCCCCGTTCAAGGGTCTCGTTCGTTCGCCCCGCGGTGAGAGTGATACGGTGTTTTCTACACCGCGCATCTAAGCATCAGGCCTGAATAAAAATGTTCCCGATTTCAACATCGTGTTTTAATAATCAGTGCAGTGACTTTAGCTGAGGGACGGTTTTTGGGAGTTAAGGTAGGTATAAACGGCTTCGGCAGGACCGGTAGGCTCGCATACAGGGCTGCCTTGGAGTTGAGGCTAGACCTGGACTTCGTCGCCATCAACAGGGGCGACGCGAAGACCCTGGCCCACCTGCTCAAGTACGACAGCGTACACGGGAAGCTCCCCTTCAACGTCGAGGTTGAGGGCGACACCATCGTGGTCGACGGGAAGGAGCTGAATGTCCTGTACGAATCGGATCCCGAGAGGCTCCCCTGGAAGGCCATGGACGTGTACCTGGCCATCGAGTCCTCGGGCAAGTTCAGGAACAGGGAAGGATCCTCCAAGCACATCGAGGCGGGTGCCCGGAAGGTCCTCATCTCGGCTCCGGCTAAGGGTCCTGACATAATGGTCGTGAGGGGAGTCAACGACCACCTCTACGACCATGAGAAGCATGACATCGTCTCCAACGCCTCTTGCACCACTAACTGCGTCGCCCCTGTCATGAAGGT
>CAYONH010000378.1:0-1750 GCA_964405275.1 uncultured Candidatus Bathyarchaeia archaeon
AGTGTGAGGGCTGAGAGCTCGTAGGCGACCTCGTTCAACGTGCATCCGAGGGTGAGCACCTTGTTGAGGGCGACCCTGGGTTCAACTATGACTCATTGATCTGTTTTGTCCAGGCTGCTGCCCGTTCGAGTTCACCGTCCTTCAGTGGCCCCTCCGTGCCCTCCACGTAGAAGCCTTCAGGGGGAACCGCCAGGTTTCCTCCTTTCTTCTGGAGCCTGTCTCCGATCGGTTTGGCGGCGTAGCCGAAGAATTTTACGAGTACGTTTAACACCGATGAGTTGACGTCTTCTGTGGCTAGCCTGGTATCAAACGCCGCTACCTTGACGCCTTTGAGGCTGTCCCCGGGTATTTTCTTTAGGAAGGTGGTGATCGCCTTCGTTGGGTTGAACGCACGGGTGGGTGAGCCGACAACCAAATAGTCCAGACCGGTTAGCTGCTCGTGCTTCACGTCTCCTACGTGGAGCGCCTCGACGTCTGAGCCTAGGGAGTCCCTGATGGCGTAGGCCACCTTCTCCGTGTTGCCGAAGACCGAGTCATAGACTACTAGAGCTTTCATGTAGACACTCTCATGTTTTCTAGATATCCTTCAGGACCTTCACTACCTCGCTGCTCGTGTGGTAGAGTAGCGATATGTCTCCTCCGACGACCAGGACGTTGAAGCCGTCGGCCACAGCGGCCTTCACCGACTCCTGGAAGGGTGGGTACAGGAACTTCGCCAGGGGGATGCCCTTCCCCTTGCAGACCTCGTTCACGCGCTTGATGGTGCTGTTCGTCACCGGGTTGTTCACCACGGGGAAGCCCGAGGACATGGAGAAGTCCCTGGAGCCGAAGAACATGAAGTCGATGCCCTCCACTGATAGGATCTCCTCAAGGTTGTCGACGCCCTCCTGGTCCTCCACCATCGGGACAACCATGGTGTTCCTGTTCGCATCCGACCAGTACTCCTCAGTGAACGCAGAGGTGTAGGCCGTCGGCCTCGTGAGGTAGCAGGCCCCCCTGTGACCCTCAGGCGGGTACTTGGCGTCCCCCACAGCCTCAGCAGCCTCCTCCTTGGTCTTGATCCAGGGGATCACCGTGCCCATAGCGCCCGCGTCCAGCACCTTCTGGGTCATCACCCGGGACTGCTCCGGGAGCCTCACCAGGGGCACTGTCCCCGAGAGCTCGGCCGCCCTGACGAGGTTCTCCAGAGTCACGGCGTCCAGCGCCCCGGTGGGAGAGTGCTCGGTGTCGATGATGACGAAGTCGAAACCCGCGTAGCCCAGGATCTCCATCACCGTCGGGCTCGGGATGAACAGGAAGGTCCCCAGCACCACCTCCCCGGATCTGATCTTCGCCTTGACCTTGTTCTCCCTCATGTCAATTATGAATGGGATGGAAACCGTGCTTAAGCTTGTCCATAAAAAGAAATGGGGTTATTTTTCGACGAACTCGGCCTTGATGACAGAGCAGAGCCAGTCGGTGATTATCCCATATAGAACCTCGCCCGTCTCGGCTGTGGCCAGCTTGGCGTTGCCCATCACTCCTATCGGCGTCATCTCCTTCATCCCGACCTCCCCATGCTCCCTGGCCACCGACCCCGGGTATGGCCTGGGCTGGTAGGGATCCAATTCGACAGGGACGTAGTAGACCGGTGCCTTGTCCATCTGCACGAGGTTGGGTGTCGAGGCGAGCATCCTCGCTGTCTCACCCTCCCCTGAGTGGTGCTCATCGTTGGGCCTATCAGACTTTAACACCTCTGTGTACTTGGCGC
>CAYONH010000379.1:0-1742 GCA_964405275.1 uncultured Candidatus Bathyarchaeia archaeon
GTTGAAGCCGACTCAGCTAAATCCTTCATATACAACGGCAACGGAAACTCGGTGCTTGAGTTTCAGGAAAAGGCGTTCATCATACTGCATCTTGGTCTAGGAAACGAGATGAAGAGCTACCAGACGGTGAAGATCGAGGTCAAGCCAGGCAGGGGCGCCGCGCTAACGGTCGTGAGGACGGCGCCTGGCGGAATGCTGGCTAACGAGTTCATCGACCTAGGCTAACCACTTACCCCTTTTTTCCAAGCCTCAGAAACAAAGCCTCAGGACTATTGCTCCCTGACGCGCTTGCAGTTATTCCTCAGAGTGCCATCGGAGACTTTTAAGATGTACGCAATCTTATACTGCGAGATCCGGTCCTCCCTGTCCAACTCCTCATGGCTCGCCAGGTTAGATGGCGGACGCTATTAGCCCCTTCCGAGGCTTGCTACGGCCACCAGATTTCTCAACATAGTCCACTAGGATCTCCGACGCCTTTAGGGCGGCTTCGTAGGGGAGCCCGTGCTTGACGTCCATCCCAGCATACAGGGGTAGGAAGGCGATGGTCTGGCCGACGGCGTCGTGTATCATTCGGGACGCCCGTCTCTCCCGTTCTTCCCTGCTAATCTTTCTCAACCCGGACTCGCTCCACAGTCACCCTTTGTACCTTATTCCATGGGTTTGTTCCCACGGAAACGTAGAACTTGTTTCCATACTCCCTGCGTTCGAGGGCAGAAGCATCGGCGAAGAAGACCGTGAACCGTTCGACCCCTTCGCATCCATCTAAGCCCTTCAGATGATGCTCCTTAAAGTATCTGGTCTGACCTATCGTCAAAACCCGAAGTCCTTGGGGATGTCTTCTACCGTTCCATGGGCCTCGAGGGTGATGACTGGGGCGTCGTCTCCCTTTTCTTCTTGATCATCAGCCCTCTCTTCCTGGATCCCATCCAGGTATCTCAGGAACTTGGATTCCGGCTCTTTTCGCGCCCTGACTTCTGGTTGGGTCAACCCAAACGAGGAAACGGCTCGAAGAAGCTCATCGTTGAGAGATTGATCAAGGAGAGGCTCATCAGGGCGCGTAGGTGAACTCGGCGGCGGCATCCTTGAGGCTTCGAGGGTCTCGATGATGTGTATGAGGGCCTCTGTGATGGCTGCCTTCTCCCATTCGCCCTCTTTGGAGAGCCTCCTGAGGTCCTCCAAGAGCCCGTCCTTTTCTGTCTCCGGGGGTTTCGCTCTCTCCATCGGCTCCGTCTCACTCACGGGCCTCCTCGTCCTCTCCAGGGGCTCCGGCTCCCTCATGGGGTCGACTATGACGTATCTTTCCGAGACGTGGATGACGTTACACTCCACGGACTGGCCTAGGCTGAGCATGTTGAGGTATGGGCTGTCCCTGTCGAAGATGATCGTGCGGCCGTCAGGCAGCTTGCCGACGATGTTTCCCTTCACCTCCCTGAAAGTTTGGACGGTGATCCTGTCTCCAAGAAATACGTTCTTTATATCCTTTTCATAATCCAATATAATCTACGCCCCATATACAAATATTCAATATTTTATCAGATTAATTCATAGAACCCATTATTTAAACCTCTTCTCCGCTTCACTCGAATCAAAGTACCGATAAGAGGGGGCTTCGAATTAATGTAAAAAAGCGGTAAGCTATTCGGGTTAGGCATTAACTATAGGTTTTTAAACAGAAACAAATAAAAAATGGGGGTGCGGGTCTAGCCCGCGATTCTTCTGCTTATCTGCATAAGGCTTACTAT
>CAYONH010000380.1:0-1727 GCA_964405275.1 uncultured Candidatus Bathyarchaeia archaeon
ATATAAACATTATGTAATTCGCAGCCCCCTACTCGACAATCCTTAAATACCAAGTCCACGGGGAACGGGTTCCACGCGGGTGTGCAAGTTTTCTCGCTCAAGACCTTTTAGTATCTCAAAATGGATCATGTTGACCATGAGCAAGCTCGACCTGAGGAAGGAGCTGAAGAGGTACTACTCGGCGAAGAGGAAGCCCGAGATATTGGACGTCCCCCCGGGGAAGTTCCTTACCTACTTGGGGAGGGGCGCCCCTGAGGGTGAGGCCTACCAGACTGCGTTGACCGCCCTCTACGGCCTGAGCTACACCCTGAAGTTCAAGTCCAAGGCGGAGGGCAGGGACTTCACCGTCATGGCCCTGGAGGGGCTGTGGTGGTGGGACGACCCCACAGTCTTCGACCTCGAGGACGCGCCCCCCAGGGAGGAGTGGAACTGGAAGTCCATGATCCGCCAGCCCGACTTCATCACCCAGGAGAAGGTGGACGAGGTCAGGCCCGAGGTCAGGGAGAAGAGGGGCCCAGCAGTCGACGCCGTCGCACTGGAGACCTTCCACGAGGGCCTCAGCGCCCAGATAATGCACGTCGGCCCCTACAGCGAGGAGGGCCCCACCGGGCGCATCCTCCACGCGTTCATCGAGGAGAGCGGATACAGGATGAGGGGGCGCCACCACGAGATCTACCTCAGCGACCCCCGGAGGTCCAAGCCCGAGAACATCAAGACGATTCTGCGCCAACCGGTGGAGTTCAGATGACATACGTGTACGATCCCAAGAAGATCAAGGAGCACTACGACGGCTACGGGGAGAAGGAGTGGGACAGGCTGGAGAAGTCGCTCCACGGCAGAATGGAGTACGAGGTCACGATGCACATCCTCGGAAGGCACCTACCGAAGGGTGCATATGTCCTGGACACGGGCGGGGGCCCCGGAAGGTACGCCATAAAACTCGCTGAGATGGGCCACATGGTCTACCTGCTGGACATATCGGGAGAGCAGCTGCGAATGGCGGAGGAGCGGATCGAGGAGGCGGGCGTCCGCGGAATGATAACGGACGTCAGGCGGATGGACATATGTGACATGTCGGAGATACCAGACGCTACCTTCGACGCCGTCCTCTGCCTGGGGGGCGCCCTCTCCTACGTCAGGGAGAGAAGGTTCACCGCAATCAGGGAGCTCATCCGGGTCGCAGAGCCTGGAGGCCTACTCATCGTCAGCGTGATGAGTCTCCTCGGCACGTTCCATACGATCTCAACGTTTGACGATGACAACTTTCTCGAAAACATCGGGGACCACATAGAGTGGGAACCAAGTACGCCCTTTCCCGAGGTCTTGAACTCAAAGGTGGGCTCGAACGAGTGGCATGCGCCCATGACTCTCTACACCTCCACATACATGAGGAGGTTTCTCAAGGACCAAGGATGCGATGTGATCGAGATGGCGGCCACGGATACTATAACCTCCTCCTATCCGAGGGGTCTTGAGAGGATCAGCTCAAATCCGAAGGCCGTTGAGATGCTCACACGCCTCGAGAAGGAGTTCTGCACCAGGCCCGGCGTCGTGGACATGGGGCAGCACCTGATCGCGGTGGCGAGGACCCCGGGGGGCTAGCTCCGCACCCCTCAAATACCTCCTCGCTCCTTTTCTTCCATCATGTCCGCGGAGCCCATAATCTGGATAAGGAAGGACTTCCACGTCCACGAGCACCACTCATCAGACGCACCGGGGGCCACCGT
>CAYONH010000381.1:0-1697 GCA_964405275.1 uncultured Candidatus Bathyarchaeia archaeon
GGGGCTCCACCATCCTGATCTCGGCCTCCGTGGCCGACCAGGAGATGATGGCGTCATGAGTCCAGTACTTCGTCTTACCGTCGGATGGGAACTGCTCGATCTCAACCTTTGATAAGCCGATCTTCTTGAGTTGCTCCTGGACGTACACCGCAGCATCGTGGAAGCCAGGGCTGGCCTGCACCCTGTGATACTTGGCTATGTCAAGGGTGTATTCCTTGGCTAGCTTTCCAGAGAGTTCGTCAAGTAAGAGATCCATGAATTTATTCATGATATCCACTCTTCAGCAGATACAATGCATTATACAGTAAAGAACTATTCGAGGAAAAACGAGACCTCTGTCCACGGGTTGCGTGTAAAAGACGGAGAGGCTTTCGGACGTCTTCTTCATTTATGAGATATCTTCGATGACCGACGGGGAGAGAGCAGCAACTCGCAGACTGCCTGAGAACATTCTCATTATCTAAGAAAAAAAGGGGTAGACTGGAGAGAGGTCTACTCTAATCAACCTTTATCTAAGGCCGAATAAAAAGTTCATACATGGATAATATTAGGGACACAAAGTTTCTGCAGATAGCCAACATCGTCGGGTTCATAGCGGTCGTCACAGTGAACATCCTCGCGAACGCCCTGCCCATAAATGGCAAGACCACCGCGGAGCTCTCGGACTCATACCCCAACCTGTTCGTCCCCGCCGGCTACGTCTTCGCAATCTGGGGCGTCATCTACCTCCTGCTACTCGCGTTCACCGTCTATCAGGCCTCCCCGAAGAGGAAGGGGGCCCAGTTCCTCGGTAAGATCGGTTACCTCTTCGGCATCAGCTGCGCGGCCAACGTCGTCTGGATCTTCCTGTGGCACTACGAGCTGCTCTTCCTGTCTCTGATCGCAATGTTCGCACTGCTCGGCTCCCTCATAATGATCTACCTCCGGCTCGACATCGGGAGGGGTGACCCGCCCAGGGAGGAGAGGCTCTACGTCCACCTCCCCTTCAGCGTCTACCTGGGGTGGATAACCGTCGCCCCCATAGCCAACGTGGTGGCTGCCCTCGTCAGCATCAACTGGGACGGCTTCGGCCTCGGTGAGGTCACCTGGACCATGGCATTGATAGCCGTAGCGGTGATCCTGACGCTGCTGAACATCCAGACCCGCGGTGACATAGGCTACACCCTGGTCATCGTCTGGGCCCTCGGAGGGATCATCGTGAAGCAGATGGCGATTCAGGGAATCGTGACGACGGCGGGGCTGGGGATCATCGTGCTGGTCGCCTTCCTAGCCTTTAAGAGGCTCCGAAGCTAAGCTCCCTGGGAGGGTGAGGGATGAGGCCGCGGCGACTGCCCAAGATGGGGAAGCGGGAGATCGACGAGCTCATCGGCGAGCAGACGATATGCCGGATAGCGTTCAAGGGGGACGAGTACCCCTACCTGGCGCCCTTCCAGTACGTCACCCACGAGGGATCCATCTACTTCCACTTCACAGACTACGGCAGGAAGATGAAGCGCATGGGAAAGGACAGGAGGGTCTGCGTCGGCTTCGAGCGCCTTGAACCGGACCTCAGCGACTACAGGTTCGTAGTCCTCAGCGGAAGCATCGAGGAAGTCGAGAACGAGCAGGAGAGGGCGGACGTCATAGAGAAGATGGCGGAGAAATGCAGGGAGCGGCTCTCCGAGAACTTCCTGCCGGCCCACGGCTTCGAGAGGGAG
>CAYONH010000382.1:0-1693 GCA_964405275.1 uncultured Candidatus Bathyarchaeia archaeon
CCTCGGAGGACCCCCAGACGGCGCCTCACACCATCGCCGTGGAGATGTACCCGACTCCGGTATCCCTGGATGAGCCTGAGGAGAACGCCACCGACACCGTCACGCTGACGTGGACTGAAAGCCCCGACCCGGACTTCGAGGTGTACGAGATCTACATGTCTGAGGAGGAGGGCAGCCTGGGAACCAAGATACATGAGGTGACGGACAGGAACACGACCACCTTCAGCGTCGAGGGGCTGGAGCCCGACTCCACCTACTTCTTCACGGTCATCGTCAGGGACTCGATGAGCCTCAAGATGCCGTCGAACCCGGTCGCCGTGGAGACCCCCATGGTCCACGACGAGCCTCCGGCGATATTCCACTTCCCCGTTGAGGAGGGGGTTGAGGGGACCCCCATATACGTCTGGGCGACCATCTCGGATGACGCTGGGGTTACCGTGGCTTTCCTCTACTACAGGAACGCGCCCGGTGCAGAGTTCGAGGCCGTTGAGATGGTGATGTGTGAGGGCTGCGTGGATGCGTACAAGGGGACGATACCGGTTGGCGCTGTCGTGACTCCGGTCATCGAGTACTACATAGTCGCTGGAGACGGCGTGAGCACAGTGTCATATCCGGAGGTGCGCCCTGAGGAGTCGCCTGTCTCGTTCGAGGTCAACCTCTTCCCATCGAAGATAGCCTTAGGGGAGCCCTCTCCTGAGGACGTTGGGGCGGAGTCCGTAGTCCTCACGTGGGAGGAGAGCCCCGACGACGACTTCGCGGGGTATGCTGTCTACGTGTCTGAGAACAGGGGTCTGTTCGGGGAGTTGTTGATGAATGTGACGGAGAGGTCCAGCGCATCTGCTGAGGTGTCGGGGCTTTCGGCGGAGACTGAGTACTACTTCACGGTTCGGGTGTTCGACGTGGGTGGGCTTTCGTCGTATTCGAATCAGGTTGCTGTGGTGACCGAGGCTCGGGGGAGTCTGCTTCCGCTGTTCGGTGGGCTGGTGTTGCTGGCGGCAGCTGCGGTCGCAGTTATACTCGCATGGAGGAAGGGCCTGCTGGGTGTACCAAAAGACACATGAAAAGACGTGCGTACGAATATACATAATAAACTGGATTCATTTTACCTCATTATTCTATTGAACTATTATAAGTAAAAACAATTCATAATCACTTTATTCTCGCATATTCCATCTAATCATAAAGAAGGTTATATGATGTGGTAAAAGAGGAAAACAAAGAAAAACAAAGCTTAACTAAAATATATATGAAGTCACGATCCTCTGCATTCACTCAAGTCTGTAATAACTTTGCCAGTATCATTAATGTGAAACCCGCCTCAAGTACCAAAATGCGTACTGAATCTAGAGCACCGAATAATACCTTCATGCTCTCGGTCACATTATTAATTTCGTTAATGACAAGCCTATCCCTACTTGGCTTAATTGACAACAACATAGATCCCTCTCCAACTATAATATTCGAGATACACTCAGGATATTGGGGCACTATCCCTCCCCAGGCGTCTACAAGCAGATCATATACCATAAAGAACACTTCAGAACACCCACTTCAATTGGAACTAAGGACTCAAAACTGGAATCCTGCAGATGCAATATTATATGTCAGAGAAAGTTGGGATTACGACGGATCTCCGCTGCTACCCGGTGAAGAGATTGACGTATCTATTAGTCTAAAAAATGAAGCCTTAGAC
>CAYONH010000383.1:0-1685 GCA_964405275.1 uncultured Candidatus Bathyarchaeia archaeon
GGAACCCCGACAGGACATACTCCACTTACGACACGACGGAAGAAGCAGAAAAGACACTCATAGCACTGGGCGTACTCATCGAACAGGAGAAACAAGAACCAGCAACCCCCCCTGTAAACTAGACACCACGTCTCCTACGACGACCGCTTCTGCGCCATCGCAGTCTACGCCTCAGAACAGGCTGAGCAGCCATCCTCTAGGCCAATGGGGTAAACAGGCTAACCTCATTCGAATCGCTTTTCCCATGATATGACTAGTGTCCACGGAGAGATGGAACATCATTATCTTACGGAGTTGGCCTCTTTCTCCGCATTCTTATTGACAATACTACGCCTACGAGGCCAGCAGAGAGCATGCCAAACGCGTAAAGCTGCTCTACTAGAGGAATCTCCTGCCTCGCCGTGAACCTACCCCTGACAGGGGAGCCCGACCTCATCATGAGCAACACGTATTCTCCACGTTCAAGCACCAACTCATACTCCACGCAATCACAGACATACTCCCCGTCCCTGTAGAGCTCAACCGTGTCATTAGCCTGAAGGGACAGATGGAGCCTGGAATAGGCCTCCCAGGGCAACTGAGCGGAATAGTTGTTATATTCACCCAGAGTGAACCCCTCCCCACCACCATGAAAGGGCACAAGCCTCGGAAACATGCCGTATAGAAACACCAAGTACGCCGACCCCGCGAGAAGCAGCGACAAGGAGAGGAGAATCAGCAGGACCGTCTTCGTCTTCTCCGAGAACACAGACCCTCAACCATTAGATGTTTCTCACAGTTCTATTATTGATTTCGCTCACACATGTCGAACGTCACGAGCTCTCCAAGTCGGGGAAGCTGCTCTTCAACTATCTTCAGGGGCCCATGAAGACCGGTTCCGGGCCTCCCCCCTTAGGCCTCGTTCAGGGTCGAGCCACCGATCTCAGGACCTTTCCTGACTCCGCGTCTATCTCGATGTCGAGGCAGAGATGATACGGCTCACCGCCCACGGTGGCGTTGGATCCTGCCCTCACGTACCACCTCGGGCGCGGCGCCCAGGGGATCACGCTGTCATCCCTGAGCTCCACGCTGACGACATGGATATTTAAGCAGTTGTACTCCGCCTTGAAGGTGTCATGATAGATCTCAATGGCGATTTGGCAGGCCTCATGCTCTGTCAAGATCTCAGGTGGCCGAAAGGTGAGCCAGGCGTAGATCGCGTACGCTGAAAGGATACAAGCGATAGCCAATGATATGGCTATGATCTTGTTTCGATCCATGACCACTTCTATCCATACCTAAACTGCTACTTTAAACTACAAATTAGAACACTGACAAAAAACTCATTCCAAGTCTCAAATGGGCAAAACCAACTACTCAAAACACCTAATTACCCAGCCCAACAGCAAGAGAAACAGGCATGAACAGGAAAGTAAAACTAAAGGACGGGAGGACTGTGAACGTCCGACCCATAACCCCCGACGACAGGGAAAACCTGACGGAGATGTACGCCACCATGTCCCCCGAGGCCCTGAGATGGGGGATGCCCCCCTACACTCCCGAGAGAATCCGACGCTGGCTGGACCGCCTCCCAAACCTCATCTCCCTCGCCGCGGAGCACGAGGGGAGGATAGTCGGCTTCGCCACCATAAACAAGCAGACCCACCCCAGGCGCCGCGGAGTAGGCGGCTACAACATCTACCTCC
>CAYONH010000384.1:0-1672 GCA_964405275.1 uncultured Candidatus Bathyarchaeia archaeon
TCTTCAGCCACATGGGGCTCTTGTAGGCGTATAGCTTGGGGACGATCAGCCTCACCGGGCCCCCCAGGGGCTGGGGGAGGTCCTCTCCGTTGAGCCTGTGTGTGATGATGACGTCGTCGTCCATGAGCTTCTCCAGGGGCAGCGACGTCGTGTACGTGTCATAGCACTCGAACCAGACGTACCTGGCCGTTGGCTTGGCTTCAACGATGGCCGCGAGGGCCTTGAAGGGCACCCCCTCCCACCTCTGGTCGAGGACGCTCCAGCCCTCGACGCAGTGGAAGTCGCTGACCGACTCCTCCTGGGGTAGAGCCATGAACCCCGCCCAGTCCAGGGTCAAGGGGCTCTCCACCTCCCCGTCCACCGTGAGGCTCCACCCCTCCTTGTCCACTTTAGGAAGCCTCATGACTATCCCCCCGTGCTGCGTCCCCCAGCCCAGGATGGAGTCGATGGCCCTCTGGTTAGGGGGAAGCCTCCCCTCTTTCACGGCAGTCATGCCTATCATTTCATCCCTCGTATGGCACGAGATAAACACTGTGAAACGAGATGCAGTGCACAGTGCTGCAGGAGTGAGGTTCCGTATTACCCAATGATAAGATGGAAATAAAGCCGGGGCGTAGATTGGATCGTGAGCTTGGAGGAGTACTGGGCGAAGAGGGACTTCATGAAGACCCCCGAACCCCAAGGAGAAGTAGCGTCCACCGTCGGAGACATGTTCGTGGTCCAGGAGCACCACGCCAGCAGGCTCCACTGGGACCTGAGGCTGGAGAGGGACGGGGTCCTCAAGAGCTGGGCCGTCCCCAAGGGGCCCCCTGAGGAGAAAGGAATAAGGAGGCTGGCCGTCCAGACGGAAGATCACCCCGTCGAGTATGCCGACTTCAGGGGCAGCATACCTGAGGGGGAGTACGGCGGAGGCACGATCTCGCTCTGGGATAGAGGAACCTACGAAACCGAGAAATGGCGGGAGGGCGAGATCATTGTCCGTCTCAGGGGTTCGAAGCTGGTTGGTCGATACTGCATGATAGGTCTCAAGGGTCAGGCGGGTAACTGGCTGCTATTCAGGTGTGGTAAGGATGGATGAGGGCAGGAGGGTCATCTCTCTTCTAGAAGCGGAGTACCCAGGGGTCAGAGGCACTTCGCTGAACTACAGATCCCCCCTTGAGATACTGGTTGCCACGATCCTCTCCGCCCAGTCCACGGACGAGCAGATAAACAAGATCACACCTGAGCTATTCAAGAAGTACAGGACGGCCGCTGACTACGCGTATGCTCCGAGGGAGGAGCTGGAGGAGGACATAAGGAGCTCCGGTTTCTTCAGGCGCAAGGCCGCGTTCATCCTGGAGGTGACGCGGGTAATAGCCGAGGAGCACGGCGGCGAGGTCCCCTCCTCCATGGAGGAGCTCACGGCGTTGAAGGGCGTGGCCCGAAAGACGGCGAACATCGTCCTGGGGAACGCCTTCGGCATCGTGGAGGGCATCGCCGTGGACACCCACGTCTGGCGCCTCGCCCACCGCCTGGGGCTCAGCGACAAGAAGAACAGGGACAAGATCGAGGCCGACCTCATGGAGGTCTTCCCCCGTGAGAAATGGCTGGCCGTGAACTACCTCCTCATAGAGCACGGGAGGAGGGTCTGCGACGCCAAGAAACCCGACTGCGGGAGCTGCGTCCTCAGCGG
>CAYONH010000385.1:0-1660 GCA_964405275.1 uncultured Candidatus Bathyarchaeia archaeon
TCCCGGTTCCTCTTCAGGGTCGCCAACGCGGACGACTGGGCCCCCAGGAGGAAGACCCCGGAGGACATCGAGGCCTTCATCAAGAAGATGGGCTACGACGAGACCGTAGCCCTCAACGAGAAGGTGAAGGAGTACGTAAGCGGCTGGGACGAGCACCACCCCGACACCGTGGACTACCTCAACCGAAAGTCCGCCTGGTGACAAACCCCTTTTTTAACTTTTTTCGCTTTCGCGAACCTTTTCAGGACAGCCAGCCCTTCTCATTCACGATCGTAGCTTGGTGCCAGACATGGGAAGGAGGCCGGTGTCCGTGTGGGGTGGCGACTGTGAGGCCATGAGGCTGCTGGGGCTCGAGGGGGAGTACCTCTCGTTCCTCTTGGACATGGAGGTTGATCTGGGTCTCCTACGACACGTCCTCGGATGCGATGTGTGTCTAAGGACTATCAAGGAGGGAATATCAGGGGATGGGAAGAGCGCTCTCGGTGCCATCGGTGAACTATTCGACGACGCGATAGGGGTGAATGTCATGGAACTCGGTGACCTCGTCGAGCGGAGGATAAGTCAGAGGATCGAACAGCTGGAGCGTCTGAAGGAAGACGCAGGTCTGGAACTCGAAGACCTGAGGAGAAATCTGGAACCGCTCATCCATCAAGATCGAGGCTGAGCTATTGTCCGAACCTATCCCGCTTGCCCCAACGCTCTCTTTAGCCCATCGATGGCGTCCTGGTAGTCCGACCACATCCGACCCCCCGTCACGCCCCCATCAACGACCAGAGCCTAGCCGTTGACGAAGCCGGAGTCGTCACTGGCCAGCCAGAGGGCGGCCTTCGCGATGTCCTCGGGTAGCCCCGTGCGCCGGATGGGCTGGCCTCCCTTGAAGGATTCCTTTACGATTTCCAGCTTCTCATCCGCCTCCTCGACGGAGAGCCCCCTGGCCCTCCCGATCATGGGCGTCGCTATGAACCCCGGGCAGATGCAGTTGACGCGGACGCCGCTCTCCCCCAGCTCCATGGCCGTCGAGCGGGTGAGCTGGATGACCCCCGCCTTGGCAGCGCTGTAGATGTGGTTCCCGTATCCCGTCCTGATGCCTGCGACGCTGGCGGTGTTGATGATGCTCCCCGTTCCTCGGGCCTTCATGACGGTGGCTGCATGCTTTATCCCGAGGAAGACCCCCCTGAGCAGGACGCCGATGGTCTCATCGAAGGCCTCCACTGAGACCTCCTCTATGGGTCCCACCGCTCCAGCGATGCCTGCGTTGTTGAACATGACGTCCAAGCCACCGAAGGTCTCCGTCGCATACCTGATGGCCCGCTCGACGTCATCTTCGAGGCTCACATCCGCGTGGAGGTAGTCGGCCTTGGATCCCAGCTCCTCCGCTAGGATCCGTCCCCTAGCGTCCTGTATGTCTGTGATCAAGACTTTGGCGCCCTCCTCGACGAAGAGCCTCACCGTGGCCTCTCCGATGCCGCTAGCGCCCCCAGTGATCAGGGCGACTCTACCCTCAAGCTTTCCCGGTATGGAACTCCCCTCCTATTTCCTATTGTCTCAGGGTGTTTTTAACACGTGCAGGACCAAAAAATGGAAGAAAGAGGGATTTATTCTTCGAGCTCTACGACCATCCAGGCCTCGATGGGGATCCAGCCCGGCTTGTAGACCGGCA
>CAYONH010000386.1:0-1659 GCA_964405275.1 uncultured Candidatus Bathyarchaeia archaeon
GACCTCGACGAGGTCAAGAGGGCCGCCGTCAAGGAGAGGCCCAAGATGATCATCTCCAGCCTCACGGCATATCCCCGCAGGCTGGACTTCAAGGGCTTCCAGGAGATCTGCGAGGAGGTCGACGCATACCACCTCGCCGACATCAGCCACATCGCCGGCCTCATCGTCGGCGGGGTCCACGAGTCGCCCTTCCCATTCACCGAAGTCGTGACCACGACCACCCACAAGTCCCTGAGGGGGCCACGGGGGGCCATGATCATGTGCAGGAAGGAGGACAGGCTCCACGACCTCTACCACCCCGACACGAAGAAGAACATGCGGCAGCTCATCGACTCCGCCGTCTTCCCCGGCCTCCAGGGCGGCCCCCATGATCACATCACGGCCGCCAAGGCTGTGGCCTTCAGCGAGGCCATGAGGCCGGAGTTCAAGACGTACGCAGGCCAGATCGTTAAGAACGCCAAGGCTATGGCCGAGGAGCTCATGGCCCAGGGGGTCAAGCTGGTCACCGACGGGACGGACAACCACCTGATGGTCATAGACATGAGGCCCAGCGGCCTTACAGGCAAGGGAAAGCAGCTGCAGACGGCCATGGACGAGGCCGGGATCACCCTGAACAAGAACTCCGTCCCCTTCGACGAGGCACGCCCCTTCAACCCCTCGGGATTGAGGCTGGGGACGCCCGCCGTGACGACCAGAGGCATGGGGGAGGATGAGATGAGGGTCATCGCCTGCTGCATAGCCCGGGTCATCGGAGACTACAAGGACAAGTCTGTCCTGGAGAAGACTCGGCAGGAGATACTTGAGCTCGTGAGCGGCTTCCCGCTGTACCCCGATTTCGACGTCCTAGAGTAGGAGAATAACTCTCCTAATTTTCTTAGCTGGGCTCGTAGGGTATGTCCCAGTACTTCCTCGGGTCAGACATCTTCCCGTACCCGAAGAGGTCGTCCGTGTAGGCCCAGAACTTGTTGAGGGCGGGCACGTTCCTGATGAACCACTTGATTATGTCGTGGCTCAGCCCCTGTTTCTTGGTGAAGCTGCAGCACCTGAAGCAGATGGAGCATCCCGTGCCCACCTTGTGCCAGTAGTCGAGGCAGGAGTCCTCGTCGCAGTACCACTTGAAAACCCCCTTCGCGTTTGACTCGTTTGGCCCCTCCCACGTCCGGGGACCCTCTGGTATGGACCCGCTTGGGCAGTTGTGGGCGCACTTCTTGCAGACCTCGCAGTACTCGATGATGCCCCCCGGCGCCTGGGGGCTCGGAGCAAGGGGCATGTCGGTGAAGACTTTGCAGATCCGCACCAGTGGACCCCTCTCCCAGGTTATGAGGCGGCCCATCCTGCCGATGTGGCCGAGGCCCGCCTGGATGGCGATGGGGATGCTGAGGGCGGTGTCGTTCCCGCAGGGGATGGCGTGCCAGCCGAGGCCCCTGATGAACTCCGCCAGTGAGCCGGCGGTGACGTGCATGCGGCTGTAGCCGACGTTGCTTGTGACCTCGATGGGGGTCGGGGCGTAGCTGTTCTCGATGAACTCCATGGGGACGGCGATGGCGACCACCCACTTGTGGCTGTTGGGTATCACCGCCTTCTCGTCGTCGGTGTAGCCCTCCTCGACGTCCTCGAAGACGATGGGCCTCCCGTCTCCCAGGTTGCTGTAGAACCACC
>CAYONH010000387.1:0-1657 GCA_964405275.1 uncultured Candidatus Bathyarchaeia archaeon
GGTCCAGGCGCTCCTAGACGGGTGACATATCATATATTTCACCTCCCCAAGTAGTAACTGAGTGAATCTAGTGGCGTTCCGAAACGACGAGGAGGTCTCCACGCCCAAAGGCAGGCTGGCCCCGGACGACCTCCCCACCTCCTACCTCCTCTCAGCAGGGTACGACGGCAAGCAGGAGAAGGCGTTCCTCCGCCTCTACGAACCCGTCTCCCAGCAGGTCTACCTCTGGTACGACAACACGGGCCACCTCTCGTACTGCATCTCCAAGGAGACCCCCGAGGAGCTGAGGAAGAACGACAGGCTCACCAGCTACCCGGGCTTCATGACGCTGGAGCAGGTGGAGAGGTTCGACGCCATCGCCGACGAGACCATCAAGGTCACCAAGGTCGTCGCCACGAACCCCCTCGCCATAGGCGGCGGCGCAGGCGGGGGCATCAGGAGCATCCTCCAGGGGAGCTGGGAGAGCCGGATACGCTACTACCAGAACTACATCTACGACCTGGGCCTCATCCCTGGGATGCCCTACAGGGTCGAGGGCGGGAACCTGGTGGCCGACGAGTACGAGCTCCCCGAGGAGATCAGGGCGGAGCTTGAGGAGACACTGGCCGGGCAGGAGCCCGAGTTCAGGGAGCACATGATGGAGTGGGCCCGCCTCCTCCAGTGCCCCGTCCCCGAGATCAGGAGGGTCGCCTTCGACATCGAGGTCCACACCTCGGTCGCGAACAGGATACCCAACCCCGAGGAGGCCATAGAGCCCATCACGGCGGTCTCCTTCCGCTCATCGGACGGCATGAGGCGTGTTGTCCTCCTCGACGAGAACGGCGAGAGCGCCGAACCCCCCGTGGTGGACGGGGTCCAGGTGGAGGTGTACAGGGACGAGCGGTCCATCGTGGAGGAGACATTCAAGGTCCTCGACGAGTACCCCGTCGTCCTCACGTTCAACGGCGACAACTTCGACCTCCGCTACCTGAAGAACAGGGCCCAGAACCTCGCCTTCAGCCAGGACGAGATCCCCATCACCCTGGGCCGGAGGTTCGCCTACCTCACGAACGGGCTCCACGTGGACCTCTACCGCTTCTTCCTCAACAGGTCCATCCAGATCTACGCCTTCGGGAACAGGTACAGGGAGAACAACCTGAACGACGTGGCGGGGGCGGTCATCGGGAAGCGGAAGATCGAGGTCGGGAACATCACGGACCTCAGCCTGGAGGATCTGGCCCGCTACTGCTTCAACGACGCAGACATCACCTTCCAGCTCACCTCCTTCAACGACGACCTCGCGATGAAGCTGATGGTCATCCTCAGCCGCATCAGCAAGCAGACCGTGGAGGACCTCACACGGATGGGGGTGAGCCGCTGGATCCTGGCTCTCATGGAGTGGGAGCACAGGAAGCGGGGCTGGCTGATACCCAACACCGAGGACATCAAAGAGGCGAAGGGACAGGCCACGACGGAGGCCATAATCAAGGGGAAGAAGTATCAGGGAGCCATCGTCAGGGACCCCAAGCCGGGAGTCCACTTCGGGGTCACCGTCCTCGACTTCGCCTCCCTCTACCCCTCGGTGATCAGGAACTGGAACCTGAGCTACGAGACCATCCTTTGCAACCACCCCGAGTGCCAGACCAAGAAGATTCCTGACACGGAGCACTGGGTCTGC
>CAYONH010000388.1:0-1650 GCA_964405275.1 uncultured Candidatus Bathyarchaeia archaeon
GCAGCCGCGAGATATTCTCCAAGCAGAGGGATGACGGCTCCTGGCTCTCAGGTGGGCCCTGGGCAAGCAAGCCGTCCTACGTCCCGAAGTCAGGCTACACCCCGGTGAGCCCCAAGTACGTGACGACGTCCTGGATACTCTCCATCCTGGGCGACATGGGGTACGACGTCAGAGACGAGAGGGTGAAGAGGGCCTGCGAGTACAACCTCACGTACCAGTGGCCCAACGGGGTCTTGGCTGAGACCCGGGATCCCCCTGAGGATAGGGGGAGCGACCCCGACCCCAGGAACGTTCCGTGCAGGATGTCGGCCCAGCTCACAGGCCTCGCCAAGGTCGGCATGGGGAGGGACCCGAGGCTGAGGAAGTCCTTCGAGCTGCTCAAGAGGTGGGCCCGGGAGGACGGCGGATGGGTCCAGGAGGGACACAGGGACGGGAGCTCAGCCCCCTACAAGATCTGGGACAGGAGCTGCCCCTGGTCCACCTACTTCGCGACGACGTCCCTGTTCTACTCCGGGGACCCCTCGGACGAGGAGGCCTACAGATCAGGCATAGACTTCCTCATCTGGCACCTCGACCAGAAGCCGGAGCACGAGATAAGGAGGTTCTTCTGGCACGGCCACGACACCGTCAGGGAGCTCCTCATGTTCTCTGAGCTCTGTGTCGAGCCCACGCAGCGCTCCGTCAAGGCGATCCTCGACTGGCTCGACGGAATGTACCTAACGGATAAGGCCCACTTCAGATACGAGGGCAAGCCAGTGTCCAAAATGAGCGTGAGGGAGGACGGTGCCTCCACCGTGGTGATGAAGTACAGGCTATTCCATCTCATCGAGGACGACTGGCTGACATATTACATGACCCGAATAGCATCAAACTTCCGGACATGACCGGAGGCATTACAGCCCTCACCTACAAGCCCCCCAATCAACTTACAATAAAAAAAGGGATTGAAGACATCATCTGCGTGGCTCGGTCAGGGCTCGACCTGACCTGATTCCAAGAAAAGAGGCGTGAGGGGGGAGAGGGGGCATACCGTCAAAGCGTGAAAAGCAAGCCAAACACCGAGAGCAATCTGAGAAACCCCCCTATACCCCCTCGTTCACACCAAACGGAGTACCTATGCAGACCCAGAAACCGCTATCTAAGCCAGCCGCACGCGGAGGGGAGGGCTACCTCTCCACGGCGTAGAGCTCGATGAAGTTACACGCAACGCATCTATAGCCCTTCAGCCCCATCTCCCGCACCTCATCCCTCTTAAACAGCCAGCCCTTCTTCTCACCCGTCTTCTCCTCCCAGAAGAAGGTCCTCGTCTCCGTCTCCGCAATGCTCGTCAGATCCTGAATGGGCATCTGCTGAACAAATGGGCTCATCTGACCCTGGCTCACCGACTTCAGCCAGTACTTGACCTCACCCAAGACCATCCTGCCACCGCACTTCGAACAGACGGACTCCTCGATCATCCAGACATCACCTCTCCAAGTAGCTCCTGCTAAGCTTCACCACGGCAGTATATAGGGGATCCACTATCTGAGCAATACGGCTCTTCGCCGCTAGGCTGAGGAACATGTAAGCGTCATCACGAACCCAGCCGAAGTCGACCACCATCCAGTCCACCATCTCCCTGAACGCCTGACGCGCCGCATCCTCGAGGGG
>CAYONH010000389.1:0-1649 GCA_964405275.1 uncultured Candidatus Bathyarchaeia archaeon
GAACATACGTCGAGGAGGTGCCGAGGGGCGGGAGCGGCGTCCCCAAGATCAGCTATCAAGTCGCCACCACCTTCTACAGGGAGGTCCTAACCCAGGGAGACTACCGTCTCAACCTCCACGGCGGCGACCTCGAGGAGGACCTCCTCACAGGCACTATGTACCGGAGGACCCAGGACGAGAAGATGTCCGACGAGAACCTCGCCCTCTGCCGGGCCTTCGGGTACGAGTGGATACGGGAGAGCCTGCCGAGGCCCGGGGTACCGACCCGGAGGCGTCTCGAGTTCCCTATGACCGTGGGCACCGAGGCCGGTGGGATGGGCCGATGTCAAAGCGATATTGTGGAGGGCGTGGTGAAGGGCATCTTCAACGTCCTGAAGCACCTGGAGATGCTGGAGGGGGAACCGGAGATCCCGGCCAAGGCGAAGGTCTACCACCCGTACCACCTCTACGCCGAGCATGGAGGCTTCTTCATCTCCAACGTGAGGTCTGGGGACATGGTGGAGGAGGGGGATGTCCTCGGAGTAATCAAGGACCTCTGGGGGAGCACCCTCGAGGAGATCAGGGTCCCCACCGACGGCGTTATCCACATGGTCACCTCCCCCGCGATCTGGGAGGGGGATGTGGTCTACGAGATCGGGAAGGACATCCGGGAGATCGACTGAGATGGGCGGATTCAGGCCCTTCGACGTGGAGCCCGGGGAGAAGGCCTTCGGATACGTTGACGTCATCGACAACTTAGCTGTGAGCGCTGAGATGCCCGTGGGAGTCGTCAATGGCATCGAGGAGGGGCCCACATTCACAGTCACGGGGGGCCTCTACCCCACTGAGTACTGCGGCGTCGAGGCGGCCTCCAGGCTCTACAAGATGATCGAGCCCCACAGGTTGAAGGGGCGGTTCATCTCGGTCCCCGTGGTGAACATGCCCGTCTTCCAGTTCAGGACGCCCTGGCTCAACCTCCGATCCTCCATAACTCCAATGGACGGGGGCAACATCAACAGCAGGTTCCCCGGAGACCCCCAGGGCAGGCTTACTAGTGTAATCGCCCACACGCTGTTCGAGGTCATCAAGGAGTCAAAGTATCACATCGACTTCAGGGGCGGCGACCTCCCCGAGTCCCACCTCGACCACACGATCTACCTCAGGCTGGGGGAGCCCATCGACGAGACATGCGAAACCCTAGCAAAGGTCTTTGGCCTGGAGTACGTCCTCCCTGGGACGCCGGACATCGGCCACGTGAGCCCCGGTACCCTCATCAACGAGGCGGTGAACGCCGGGGTCGCCTCCATCATCAGTGAGGCGGGCCTCGGCTACAGGACTCAGCCCCTCGAGGAGTACGTCATGGCCCACGTGGACGGCACCCTGAACTGCATGAGGCACTTCGGGATGCTGGAGGGCGAGGTGAGGAGGCCGACTGAGCAGAGGTTCCTGGACATGGAGTGGCAGGGGGTCGCAGCCCCGGTGGCCGGGGTGTTCACGGCGCTGGCAGATCACAACGACATCCTGGAGGAGGGGCAGCTCATCGGGAGGATCACCGACCTGGACGGCTCCACCCTCGCGGAGTTGCACTCCCCCGTGGACGGCATCGTGCACACAATGTACGTCAGGAGGGTCGTCTACCCGGGCGACAGGCTCTTCACGCTGCTGAAGAT
>CAYONH010000390.1:0-1647 GCA_964405275.1 uncultured Candidatus Bathyarchaeia archaeon
ATTCCCTGTTAGAAGCTGACGTCCTGGCTCTCGACCCCCAGGGATTAATCAGGAAGGCCCAGCCGGATGGAATCATTACGTATAAGGTATGGTACGACGAGGACCTACTCCACAGAACTCGTATAATCAAGTCTTCGGAGCGGGAGCTGCCGTATATCACCCAGGAGCCGGATTGCCTGAGGAGTCTGAAGAAGCTTATCGGGCTTGGGGTCGAGGTGGCCATCGCGACGAAGGGTCAGGAGGGGGCCACGCTTATGACTGATAGTGGAGCATTCGACATTCCCTCAGTGAAAGACATCGCCGTTAGGGACCCCACGGGAGCAGGTGATGTCTTCATGGGCTGCTTCTTCAAGATGTACCTGGAGGGTGAAGGTCCCCTCTGGTGCTCATGCATGGGGTCGGCATTGGCATCAGGAGTAGTCGAAACAGCCGGTTCACACATAGAGATATCTCGTAAAATGGTAATCGAGAGGGCTGAGGGTCTCTACGATCGAGTGGTTAAAGTCTAGGCGAACCGACGCCTAGCCACAACGTAGACTCCCAGGGCTACCATTAGGTCCACAACGAGGATGCTGTACTGGAAGGCCTGATCGAGGAGGTTCGTCCTGACGTCACCTTCGGGAGTCGCGAAATCCATCTCTCCATCAGCGCGTGAGCCCAGCAACTCATCTTCGACAGGTGCCTTCATGACGGGGGCCTCAACCTCAGATTCAGCCGTGAATATGGGCCCCTGCTTCGGTGTGAGGCTGGTGGGGAGAGCTGAGGTCAAGAAAATGCCCAGCACTACCGCCAGTACCGTGTAAACCGGTATCTTAGAGTCCATCGGTTAGTCCTCCTTCATGGCGGGCTATAATACTACACTTTAGAACAGTGGGTCGCCTGAGAGCTGATCCATTTCCTGTATATTTGACCGAATTCGGGGTCATTTCGGTCTGTCCCTCCAGATACGCACCGTCTCATACCAGAGGACGCCAGCCGGGACGACACCCAGTATGATGGATGTGACGTATTTCGGGGTGAACTCGAACGGGTACTGGTAGATGAAAGTGATGAGCATCGTCGTCACGAGGACGGCGTAGAAGAGGAACCGGGGCAGCATGATCCCTCCCAGGGTGACGAATTGGCGTAGGACCCCTATCTTGACCTGCCTCACGAGCCTGTAGTCTCCCCTCTCGCTCTCCACAAGGCCCAGCTCCTGGAGCTTGTTCAGGTGGTAGGATGAGACGCTGGGGCTGCTGAAGCCCAGGGACCTCTGAACCTCCCGGACCCCTACGTCCGGGTCGTTCGACCTGAGGAGGTACATGTACACGAGGAGGGTCTTGCCCTTCAGCTCCGCCGCAATGATCTCATCATCGCTAGACAATGTGGGTTCCTCTAACATATGGCAGTAGAGCCCAATAAAACCATTGGGAGTCCACTTAGGCCTCGACGAGGTCAGGACAGCGAATATTCGTCCTCGCTAACCTCTATCCGCTCTAAGGCGGGGCCAGGCTTTCCACCCTGTCTTCACGAAGGATTCCCTTACCTCAAGATCCTCGTGAACCCAGTCTAGAAAGGCGTTGAAGCTCCTCATCCGGGCGACTTCTTCCTTATCTCCCACGCCAAGTCGAACTAGGCTGCTGATGAACTCCGACTCCGCAAGCTCCT
>CAYONH010000391.1:0-1642 GCA_964405275.1 uncultured Candidatus Bathyarchaeia archaeon
TCGCCAAGGCCGAGGACCCCGAGGGGAACCTGTTCGCCATCTGGCAGGACATGTATTGAAGTGAGGCGTTAGCCTCCCAGGTGCTCGTCCAGGAACTTCAGGTAGGCCTCGGCGGCCGTTATCCTGTTCGCCTTGACCCTGAAGCCGTGGCCCTCGTCCGGGAAGACGATGTACTCCACGGGTACACCGTTGGCCCTCGCCGCCTCCACGATCTCGTCGCTCTCGACCTGGAGCACCCGGGGATCGTTGGCTCCCTGCACCACGAGGAGCGGCCTCACGATGTTCCCGGCGTGGAACAGGGGCGACTTGGCCCTGAGCATCTCCTCCTCCTCGAAGGGGTTCCCCAGCTCGGTGTAGAGGGACTCCCGGGTCGCCTCCCACCATGGAGGGATGCTCTTCAGCGTCCTCACCCAGTTGGTAACCCCGAAGATGTCGATGCCCGCGTCGAACTCCTCCGGAGTGAATGCCAGCGCGGCTGCGACCATGTAGCCCCCGTAGCTTCCACCCATGATGGCGACGTTCTCCCCGTCGACCCAGCCCAGGGACTCCAGGTACCTCCTACCCCAGACGCAGTCCTTCAGGTCGACGTCCCCGTGCCTCTTGTCGTCCATGTGGTTGAATGTCTTCCCGTAGCCCGAGCTCCCCCGGTTGTTCACCGCCAGCACAGCGTAGCCGTTGTTCACCAGGAACTGCCTCTCAGCGCTGTAACCAAGCCGTGTCTGTCCGCCAGGTCCTCCATGGACGTAGACGACGGCAGGCACCTTGCTGTCCGGGGAAGCAGTGTGGGGCCTGTAGAGGAGGGCAGGGATCTCCAGCCCGTCGTAGCTGGGGTATCGGACTACCTCCCCGTTGACCAGGTCTCCCTCGTCGACGGCGGGGTTCAGGCTGCTGGTCAGCTTCGAGTGCTCCCCGGTCTCCATGTTCAGGACATAGAGATTGGAGGGTGATGTGTCCCCGTTGACGTAGAACGCCATGTGCCTCCCGCTCCTCGATATCACGGCGCTTGTTATGTCGCCGTTGGGTATCTCGGGGAGGTCCAAGGGCTCCCCTGAGCCGAGGTCCAGGATCCTGAGCTCCGTCCGGGCGTCGACGTTGACCCCGGTGGTCCTGAACCTCCCGTTCCTTGAGAACGTGGAGTACATGACGTCCCAGTCGTACCCTTCGACGTGGCGGTGGATGCCGTTGCCCATGCTGTATGTGTAGAGCTGCCTGAACTCCCCCTCCTCGTTGCTCGTGTAGTAGAGGTCCCCGCCGTCGGGGCTGAAGTCCGCCACCCTGTAGCTGACTTCCCCCTCATGGGGGGTGACCAGAACCGGTTCATCACCAGGGTTCAGGGCATCCCAGACGTAGAGGTCGTTGTCCGCGTTGTTCCTCGTCTTCACGAGAGCGACCCACCGTCCATCACGGCTCACGGCGCTCACAGTGCCGTAATCGCCGTCGACCTCGTAGACCAACTCCCTCTCGAAGGTCCTGGCGTCGTACCTGTAGAGGTCGAAGTACTTGGGGTCCCTCTCGGTTGTGAGGACCCAGAAGGAGGAGTCGTCCCCCGACCAGCCCACGAAGGTCGCCTTCAGGTTCTCGCCGGGGGTGAGGTCCTTCACCCGTCCGTCCTCCTCGACGACGTAGACGTGGTTCAGCTCGT
>CAYONH010000392.1:0-1614 GCA_964405275.1 uncultured Candidatus Bathyarchaeia archaeon
CCACGACCTCGGCTACCTGGGTAGCCTCCTCGGGAGACTTGTCGTCCCTCCACCTGATGAAGCGGGGGAACCTGACCGCCAGCCCCGAGTCCTTCCTCAGCTGCCCGTAGGCGGCCGTGTGGACGGGGCTCAGGGTGAGCTCGTCCCCCAGGACCTCCATCACGACCCCGGGGCTGAACCAGACCTCGGCCTCCATCAGTGAGTCTACCCTGGGATGCCTCCCGTCGTGCTGATGCTCCCTGAGCATCTCTGGTATCTTGGCCAGGTTCTCGTCCGTGAAACCCGTCCCCACCTTGCAGATGGTCCTGTATGTGTCCTCCTCCGGGTCGTAGACTGCCCCCAGCAGGGCGCCGTAGTTACCCGCCCTGCGCCCTCTCCCGTAGAAGGCGCCGACTACCACCATGTCCACGGGGTCCACCATCTTGCTCTGGTAGCTGGCCTTCAGCTTCACCCAGAGCCAGGAGCGTCCGCCGGCCCTGTAGATGGAGTCGTCTGCGACGGACTTGACCAGCAGCCCCTCAGTGCCGTCGGTTATGGCCTCCTCGAAGAAGTCGTCGAGCTCTGATGCCTCCGAGATAGGCTTAGCCCTGACGAGCTTGAAGCGATCGGTCTCCTCCACGATCTCCCCAAGGCGTCCCCTGCGCTCTGGGTAGGGTCTGAGGGTGAGGTCCTCACCGTCGGCGTAGAGGCAATCGAAGAGGAACACTGCCACGGGGAGCTTCTCCATCATCTCCTCGATGCCGTACTTCCTCCGCCGCTGCATCAGCGTCTGGAATGGCTTCATCTCCCCCGTGTCGGCGTCCACGGCGACGCCTTCGCCCTCCACGATGGCATCCTCGGCCTTCACCTGTTCGACCATCATCTTCACGGCGTCCGGGTACATGCGGGTGATGTTCTCCATCCTCCGGGAGAAGATCTCGACGTGATCCCCCTTCTTGTGGATCTGGAACCTCTCCCCGTCGAGCTTGTACTCGGCGGAGCACTCTCCCAGCTTCTCGAGGACCTCCTCCGATGTGGAGAGGCGCTGGGCGGACATCATCCTGATGGGCTTCCCCACTATGATCTCGGCATTCTCCAGCCTCTCCAGCCCCTCTTCCGCCATGGTCCTGCCAACGTACCCCAGGTCGCTGGTCAGATTGTACGCCCTCTCCAGGACAGGTCTGTTCTTGGCTGAGCCCGTGTAAGCCAGTGCGAGGGAGTCCAGCATCGTCATGTCCCCGATACCAAGCCTCAGGGACCCGACGACCGTCCGTGCCAGGTAACGGGCCTCGAGAGGAGAGGAGTTAACCATCAGCCTCACGAGGCGGTCCACCTTCCTTCCTGAACTACCCTTACCCGATTCCTTGGCGATCTGGTCCAGCGTACTGTAGACATCAGAGACAGAGAGCCTCTTCCCCCCGAGCCTGCCCAGTCTCTTGCCCTTGAGGGAGTCCTCGGCTGTGAGGCCTATGTCCCCCTTCTCAGCTAATTGCGCCTCGACCTCCGATTTGCTCAGCCCGGTGGCCTTCACGATGGATGTGACGACCATCTTCTCGGCCATCCCTATCTCAGGTTCGCCGGTCCAGTCTGGGTGAATCTTCCCCTGTGTGAGGTAGATGACCAGCTCGATCTCAT
>CAYONH010000393.1:0-1611 GCA_964405275.1 uncultured Candidatus Bathyarchaeia archaeon
TATGCACCTATTCTCTGCGATCCCGGACATCGAGTGGGATAAGAGTGTCAACCTCGTCACCACGGCAGTCAAGATCGGTGAGAGGGGATCCACCTTCATCTGCCTGAGCCTCTGGACAGTCTTCTCCGTGACCGTGATGGTGGTCGGCGGATTCTCGCCCCTCAGCCTCCTCCCCATCATCTACCCGTCTCTCGTAGCGCTGGTGATCATCAGGGGGCTGGAGGTCTCCGACATCTACTGGTTCTATCCCTACATAAACACGGGCCTCGGAGGGCTGTTATTCTTGTTGGGGTACTTCAGGATCCCCTTCTAGGTTATCACAATTTTATTCAGAAGAGAGTTAAAGACGAGAGACGATTTCTCCAATTGTAGTAGGGTTCGAACTCGATTTGAGGTACATTTGCGCTGGAGTTTTAACTGACCTCTGAATTGTAGCAGTTTACGTTGGATTGAATACCGGAAAAAACATGTACTCTTTAAATGGTACCTTAATTCTGGGGGGACCGCTGAGGGGCATACTCGATCTGAACAGACGAGCCTGGGATAACCTCGCTTGGGGATATGACGACAGATCAGAAGCACTCGAAATATCCAGCGATCTTTTCGCTACGTTCATAGATAAGCTCCCAGAGAGGGGAAAGGTACTAGATCTTGGCTGTACACGGTGGAGGAGATAGAGGGTTACTTCCAGCCTCTTGGTCTTTCGCTTATGAAGTTCAATCGCAGCATCCAGGTCTCAGAGGAGTTCGGGGAAGAACACGTCATTGAATTCATCTACCAGAAAACATGAGAAAAATAGGGCTATGCACCACCGGGGGAGCTCCCTATAACCCAGCCTGTGATGCCCTCATCAGGTCTCCGCTTCAACCGCCGCCACTATCTTCTGGATGAGGGCCTTTACGAAGACTAAGCCCTCACTCCTAGGGTTCACCTCATTACCCTGTCGAGCGACGACTAGGTCCAGGCTAGGGACGACGTAGCAGTGGTTCATGTTGTGGCCCCGTGACATGAACGTGTCCTTGGGCACATCCTCCCACTCGTCCTGAATCCAGAAGGTGTATCCGTAGCCCATCGGGGACTCCCCGCTGGCCTGCACGAACCGGCTGGTCGCCTGCCTCATCCAATCCTCCGGGACGAGCTGCTCGTCCCCCCAACGCCCCCGCCTCAGCCAGAGGTATCCCAGCCTGGCGAAGTCCCGGGCAGTGCACCTGAAGGTGCTCCCCACTATCGAGTTGTACCCGTAGGGGCTCATGCTCCTGTCGGCGCCGTAGGCGTTGCACCCCTCGTTACCTCCCCTCCCCCATCCGGGCTCGTCAGAGAAGTTCAGCTCCCTGGGGTCGTTGTAGACCATCTCCTTGTACTGGTTGTCCCGGAGACCAATGGGCATCCCGATCTTGCTGAGTACCCGGTCGTAGACATAGGGTCCGACTTCCTCGCCCGATATGTTCCGCATGGCGAGGGCCATCTGCTCCAGCCCGAAGTTGCTGTAGTTGAACCCGTGCCCAGGCTCGAACTTGAGGGTGTGATGCGCTGGGATCCCCTGGAAGTGCCACCAGCCGAAGCAGTACTCGTACATCTGGAAGGCACCCGTGTAGCCGGGGTAGAGGTGGC
>CAYONH010000394.1:0-1606 GCA_964405275.1 uncultured Candidatus Bathyarchaeia archaeon
GTGACCTGCCACCGGGAGATCGTGGATGCGGTTGAGGGGGGGAGGGTGGCGGCGATGCTCTCCATTGAGGGCGCGGACGTCATCGAGGGGGAGCTGTCCATGCTCAGGGTCTTCCATCGCCTCGGGGTGAGGATGGTCGGCCTCGTCCACAGCCTCAGGAACCTCCTCGCGGACGGCGTCACCGACAGGCGGACGGGGGGAGGGTTGTCCGAGCTGGGGGTGCAGGCCGTCGAGGAGATGGATCGTCTGGGCGTCATCGTGGATGTCTCCCACATCAACGACGCCGGGTTCTGGGACGTCATGGAGGTCGCCAGGGGCCCGGTCATCGCCTCCCACTCCAACTGCAGGGCGGTCTGCGACCATCCCAGGAACATGACCGATGAGATGATAGGTGCCCTGGCCGAGGGGGGCGGGGTGATGGGGGTGAACTTCGCCCCGTCATTCGTCCACGCCACGGATCCCTCTGTGGAGACCCTCGTTGACCACATTGATCACGCCGCCAAGCTGGTTGGGCCAGACCATGTGGGGCTCGGATCAGATTTCGACGGCATCCCCTCGACCCCCGTGGGCCTCGAGGATGTGACCAAGATGCCCAGCATCACCTCCGAGCTGGTGAGGAGGGGCTACGGGGAGGAGGACGTTCGCAAGATCCTGGGCGGGAACCACCTCAGGCTGATCAAGCAGGTGATAGGTTAGCACAGTTCAACATCTGCACGGGTATTGCACTCTCAACTCAATGTTTTTACTTAGGCCTCCCGTCTGGATCCTTAGAGATGTCAAAGACTGAGTTGAACGAGGACCAGAGAAGCATCCTCAAAGCCCTCTACAACTTAGCTGAACCCTCTGGGTGCAAGGCCATCGGCGAGGCTTCCGAGCTTAACTGGAGGAGCGTCATGGGGAAGATGCGTGGGCTCAGCGGCAGGGGGCTCGTTGAGAGCCCTGAGAAGGGAAAGTACGTCATCAGCGAGAAGGGCAAAGAGAGTATCTCCTAATTTTCCCTTTTTTTCGCGTTTTCACGTGGGTTATTACCTTATAAGTGGGTGGCTGCAGTTTTTTAGGTAGGTTTTAAGATCATGGTCTATTGTACTAAGTGTGGAGCCGAGAACGAGGAAGGAGCATCGACCTGCGTGAGCTGCGGGGAGTCCCTTCAGGCCTCTCGCGCTGGGAAAAGGGACTGGGAGGAGGAGCTGGAGGTCAGGGCGGAGGAGTTCGGTGAACGGGCTGAGCAGTTCGGCCGGCGCATGGAGCGTGAGTGCTTCGGGCTTCCCGAGGGTAACACGATTATAGGCGTGCTGTTTGGGATTGCCATCATCCTCGTGGGCGCGCGTGAGCTGTTTGACTGGAACATCGACCTCGGGCCTTTCGCAGCCATAGTCGTAGGCGTGCTCATCATCGCAGGGGTCCTGTACAATCAGAGCAAGGGAAGACGCTGAACGCGCGCAACCTAATTATTCTAGTCTTCTTTACTCTTATACGGTGGTTTCTTGGGTCTCGCGTATGTCCTAATAGGCGTTGAGATCGGTGCAAGTGAGGAGGTTCTGAGGGAGCTCCGGGGGATGCCTGAGGTAAAGGAGTCATACGGGGTGTACGGGGTCTATGATATCAT
>CAYONH010000395.1:0-1602 GCA_964405275.1 uncultured Candidatus Bathyarchaeia archaeon
GTGCAACGTCAAGTCCGCCACGTAGAATCACTGAACAGCATCCGGATTACCTGTCGCGCGTGAGTATATTGTGGTAACAACGATTTTTCGAGTTTCGAGCAGAATATTTCAGGAAAAAAGGGGAGGGAGCTACCCTCTTGGCTTACAGATTATCTCCAGCACCTTGGTGTCGAAGAAGGTGTGGGTGTTGCTGGGCTGGAGGACGATGGCCGTGTCCGAGCCGCCTCCGCTGCCCCCGATGGCGACGGCCTCCTCGTCCGTCTTTATGAGGCCCGCGTCGGCCGCCATGCAGGAGACCTCGCATCCCACCTTCACCCCCTGGCTGAAGCGCCTGAGGACGTGGGCGATGATCTCGTCGACCTGGATGGTGTTGAACCTCCTGTTCACGGCCCGCCCCAGGGTGCCGAAGGCGTGGGTGGAGAAGAAGATCTTCCCGCCGTTGGCCTCGATCTTGGCCCTGGCCTCGGGGTCCATCCTGTGGTGGTTGGGCTCCCTGAAGCCGACGACCCCCGCCGAGATGACGAGGTTGTACCCCTTGAACACCTCGGAGGCCTTGACCCCCGTGTAGCCGGTGTAGGAGGCCACCACGATGTTCTTGATGCCGAGCTCGTCGGCCCGCTCCTTGGCGAGCCTCAGGGTCTCGTCGGTGTTCGCCTTCCCAGGCTCATCGAAATAGACTGTCTTGGACTCACGTGACATTGATACTCACAACTACTCAGGCGGCTAAGCCTTAAAACTTGGCGGCCGATCAAAGGACGAACCTTTGGATTCCATGCAGATTACTTAAATCTCGCCGGAAGACAGAATCAGATCGAGGTCACTGGGACCCCAAGCATTAATCAAGGATTGTGTTGGGTGAGATACTATGGGTGATGAGTGGTTCTATGGCTCCGGTAGGAGCAGGGCTCCGCAGCGCAGCTGGCTCCCGTACATCGTCATCGCCGTGCTGATCGTCTCGAACTTCGCTGTGACGTACTACTTCTCGATCCTCCCCGACTCGAACGTCTCCGAGCTGAGTGACGAGATCGAGGAGCTCAACGACAGGGTGGAGGCCCTCCAGATTCAGATCCAGGACACGAACGACGAGATCTCAGATCTAAGAGACATAGTCATCGCTCAGGAGCCGTTGAACGTCTCTTACCTTCCCGGGTTGAACGCGATCTACAACCAGGTGAGGGGCTCCGCCGTCCTCATCACGGTGCGTACCGCAGCGAGGATCACCAGCGGCTCAGGCTTCGTGTACGACTACGAGGGGAGGATCGTAACCAATTACCACGTCGTGGAGGATGCAATTGAGGGAGGGATCACGGTGACCTTCGTCGACGGCATCATCGTCCCCGCGGATGTCATCGGCACAGACCCCTACTCTGACGTGGCGGTCATCGACGTCGATCTCTCGGCATCCCTGCTCAAGCCCGTGAGGATGGGTGACTCCTCGAGCCTCCTCGTGGGAGAGTGGGTCATCGCAGTGGGGAACCCCTTCGGGCTGGCGGACACCATGACCGCGGGCATCGTCAGCGCATTGGGGAGGCAGATGCAGGCCCCCCACAACTACAGGATAGTGGACGTCATCCAGACGGACGCCGCCATCAACCCCGGCAA
>CAYONH010000396.1:0-1599 GCA_964405275.1 uncultured Candidatus Bathyarchaeia archaeon
TAGAGGATGGTCATGGACTCTAGGTCCCTGGGGTAGTAGGTTATAAGCTCGTAGCCGTCCTCGGTGATGACCGCGGTGTCGGAGTGCCTGAACCCGGCGTAGCCGAGCTCGTAGATCCCCGGCTCGATGCTCACAACCATCCCGACCTCCAGGACCTCGGGGTTGCCCATGTCAAGGAAGGGCGGCTCGTGCCCCTGCAGCCCGATGCCGTGGCCCGTGTGGTGCTTCATCAGGGACCCGTATCCCGCGTCCATGAAGACCTTCCGCGAAGCCTTGTCGACGTCCGCGCAGGTGTTCCCGGGCTTCAGGGCCTCAATTGAGGCGTCCTGGGCATCCACCATCACGTCGAACATCTTCGCCTGCTTCGCCGTGGGCTCCCCCACGATCATCGTCCTCTCCAGCTCGCTCCCGTAGCCCCCGACGTCTGCCCCGGCGCCCGTCACGAGGACGTCCCCGTCCTTGATGACCCTGTCAATGCCGACACAGTGGGGCATCGCAGACTTCCAGCCGACCTGGCCCCTGAAGCCCGCCGAGCAGGCCCTGCTCCCCTTGGTGGGCGCGTACTCGGGGCCCAGGGTCTTCTTCATGATCCCCGTGGCCTCGGCGCTGGCCATCAGCGCGACCTCGGCGTCCCAGAGGCCCGGCGCCGTGTAGTCCTGGAGGAACATGTGGGCTAGGTTGCCCCACTTCCCGCTCTCCCTGATGAGGGCGATCTCCTCCTCCGTCTTCTTGAGCCTCACGTCCCAGAAGTACCTCCCCAGCTTCTCGAAGGATGCGTCCGGCATCTTCTCGCTCAGAGGCGGTCCATCGTAGCCCATGGCCCCGGTCGCCCCGGCGGGGTTGTCGGCCACAATCTTCGCCTTCCCGTAGCCCATCTCCGTGAGCCACTTGGCGAAGAGGTCTATGGGGTGGGTCTCCCCCGGGTAGTCAAGGTACGTGTAGACGTCCTTGATGAGGGGCGTCTGGTGCTTCAGGTGGTCTCCCTCGAGGAGGGGCCCGACGAAGGACATCTCCCCCTCGGCGGGCACCACGAGGGCGGCGGGGCGCTCCGTGGTCATGTGGTAGAAGTGGCTGAGGTAGAAGATGTTGACCCCGCTCGTGACGAGCATGGCGTCGTAGCCCTTCTCCCCCATGAACGACTTGGCGTGCTCCAGCCTCCTCCCGTACTCTTTCCAGCTGATCCTAAGCTTAGGCATGATAATCCACTCATCTCAGGTTCTGCCAAAGAATGTTAAAGCACTATCGACCCCGCACAACCATTTTATAGATGCCCGAAAAACGTTTAGACAATTCCAATTGGAGGGCCTGGATGCAGCTCTGGGAGTGGATTTTAGTCTTCATCCTCATAGGCCCCCTGATCTTCACTGCCATCGTGCTCGGCCTCAGCCTCGCAGGTGTGGGCCTCAGGGACCTTGCCCGCTACTTGGACCGGCTGCGGGCCGAGGAGGGGCCCCCCCTCCCAGAGGACACCATCCCCGACGTCGATGTCGGCAGGTATATTGAGGAGCTGAAGAAGCGGAAGGATCGGGATGAAGGCTAGTCCTCGCCGTAGATGAGCTTCATCTCCTCGAGGGAGAGCTTCTCACCTGCCTCCAGCTT
>CAYONH010000397.1:0-1597 GCA_964405275.1 uncultured Candidatus Bathyarchaeia archaeon
GGCTACCTCAGCAGCAGCTCCGGCTGGTCGGGCATAGAGCGACCCCTCGACAAGTACATCATCGCGGAGGAGTTCACCCCCATCGTCAAGGAGCTGGAGAGCTGGGGGTTAGAGATCTACAAGAAGGAGGACGGCAGCTGGGACAACTACTGGCACAAACACATCGGCGAGAGGATGGAGAGCGGGTGCTGGGTCAAGGGGGGCACCATGAAGAAGTGCCTCATGGACGAGGTGGAGCGCCGGGGCATCAAGATCGTGGAGCGTACCATGGCGGTGGACCTCCTCACCAACGGCGGGAAGGTCGTCGGAGCCGTGGGGCTCAACACGAGGACGGGCGATCTGACAGCGTTCCACGCCAAGGCGGTGGTGATGTGCACGGGCAGCGCCAGCAGGGCCTACGTGGTCAACCCGGGCACCAAGTGGTTCTTCATGCGTGATATGGGCACAAACTGCGGAGACGGCAGGGGGATGGCCTACCGTGCGGGGGCCGAGCTGACCATGATGGAGCTGATAAGGACCGACCACATGCAGGGCAACATCATGGCCAGGTTCTGGGGGGGCAAGTGCATCAACGGCAAGGGCGAGGACTTCCTCACCGAGACCTACAGGAAGAGGTGGAGCAGAAGCTACGCCATGCACCTGGAGGAGCACAAGGGCAACGGCCCCCTATTCTGGGACGCCCGGGACCTCACGGAGGAGCAGATGGAGCAGCTGCTGGCCTACACAGGGGACGAGAAGAACTACCCGGACGTCCTCCTCACGGAGTACTACAAGCAACGGGGGATCGACCGGAGGGAGGCCCCCGCCGAGTTCGAGAGCCAGCCCATCGGATTCCTGGGGGGACCGGTATTCAACTACTACGGTGGGACCACCCTCCCGGGGCTCTACGCGGCGGGCGACGAGATCTGGCAGGACAGCCTATCGGGAGCCTATGTTTTCGCCAGGCGAGCCGGGATAGCAGCGGCCAAGTACGCCGGGCTGCAGGGGGACTGGACGCCTATAGATGAGGGCCAGCTGAGGGAGATCGAGGAGACCGCCCTAGCCCCCATGAAGAGGGAGGAGGGGATCCCGCCACAGGAGCTTGAGGAGAAGGTCCGGAGCATCATGACCAAGTACGCTTACATATCCAAGACCGGCGGCATGCTGAAGCACGGGCTGAATCTGCTCCGCGAGGTCCGAGAGAAGTGGTGGCCCAAGGTGAAGGCGGGTAACCCCCACGAGCTGATGAGGGCGGCAGAGGTCAGGAACATCATGAACGTCGCGGAGATACACATGGAGGCTTCGCTGTTCCGCACCGAGTCGGTGCCCTACGGACGCCATTTCCTCCATAGGCTTGACTACCCTACCCAGCACCCCACGTGGCACCGGCAGAGGGTCGTGGTCAAGAAAGTTGACGGGGAGATGAAGCTGGTCAAGCGGAAGACGGTGGAGCAGAGGCCGCCGACTCTGGAGGAGTACGAGGCCGTGAAGGAGGTCAAGCCATGACCGCCGAATTCGACTACGAGAAGTGCACAAGCTGCAGGCGCTGCTACGAGCTCTGCCCCCTGGACATCATCGCCTGGGACGAGGAGGAGAACAGGCCCTACGTCAAGTACCC
>CAYONH010000398.1:0-1594 GCA_964405275.1 uncultured Candidatus Bathyarchaeia archaeon
CAGCAGCCCATATAAATGGGGCAGAAACGACCCTCAGGAACCACTTTATTGACCCCGGATACGCATTAGACGCCTCCATGCACGCGTTTGGACGTCTTCTATGGTTCGAATATCAGGATGTGCGAGTGTTAAGTAGCGCCGCGTGCATGAGCTTGAATATGATCATGCGGAGTCCTTAAGACCCCCGGAATCTCAGAATATCCATGCCATCGAAAGTTTACTTCGGTTCAATGAACCACGGGCAAATCGCTCAGTTCGCCTCCTTGGCCAACAAGCTTGACGTGATGATTGAGAGCCTCGACTTTTCTACTCTCTCCAAGAAGGACAAGGTCGCGGTGAAGATGCATCTGGGCTTCACCGACGGGGCGCAGACGATACACCCCTTCTACGTGAGGAGAGTGGTGGAGAAGATCAAGGAGACGGGGGCCTATCCCTACGTCACCGACAACCCCACGGCGGTCTACAACGCTGCCCACAGGGGCTACACCCAGGAGACCTGCGGGTGCCCCCTCATACCGATAGCTGGGATCAAGGACCTCTACGGCTACGAGACGGAGATCAACTACCGGAACGTCGACACGATGAACATGGCGGGGGTGCTCCACGACTCGGATGCCCTCGTGAACCTCAGCCACGTGAAGGCGCAGAACAACGTCGGTTACGCCGCGGCCCTGAAGAACCTCGGGGTGGGTGGTTACAACGGTTCGGACCGATTCAGGAAGATCCACGGGATATTCAACTCCATCCCCTCCTGGGATCCGGGGAAATGCACTCCAGAGCACGCGGGGAGGCTGGTGGAGTCCTGCCCGTATGGGTACATCAAGTACGACGAGGAGAAGCATGACCTCGTCGTCAGCCGCGGGAGGTGCTACAACGGGAACTGCTTCGAGTGCATGGAAGCCGACAGGGAGGTGGGGTGCCTAAATATGGATCCGGAGGCGTTCGAGACTTTCCATGAGATCATCGCCGTCGGCACAAAGAAGGTCTTGGAGACATTCGACGACGACAAGCTGTTTCACATCAACTTCCTCATGGACGTGACTCCCACCTGCGACTGCATGGGGATAGTCCAGCCCCAGGTGATACCCGACATAGGGATTACGGGTAGCCGGGACATCGTGGCAGTGGAGCAGGCCTCAATCGACCTCATCGGGGAGGAGGAGCTGATCTACGGCAAGGTCCCCCCCTACTTCAAGCACCTCAACACAGACCCCACCGTGGATCTGCATCCCTTCCAGAGGCTCTGGGGGCCGTTGAAGGACCCCTACGGTGCAACCAAGTACGGGGAGAAGCATGGCCTGGGTTCGAGGTCCTACGAGCTGGTGGAGATACTTCCCGCTGAGGAGACCCTCAACATGGAGGGACGCCACTCCTATGAACGTGGGCCGTCCTTCACCTAGACCCGATGAGAACCCCCTTTTTTTCTGTTTTTTCCTACTTTATAGATTGTCTAGATGCTCTGAATGTTAGAATTAGCAGAAATGGAGCTAGATGGAGGTTAAGAAAAGAGTATGGGGAGAAGTACAGAATGCGGGAGGGTCTCATTCTTTATATGTCTCTCTAAGCTCCGGGACCACCTTTCTGGCTATCTCCT
>CAYONH010000399.1:0-1589 GCA_964405275.1 uncultured Candidatus Bathyarchaeia archaeon
AGAGGTCTAAGAGGTCCGTGGAGGACGTGAAGGGCGACGTCTTCTCCGGGACGCCGGAAGCCTTGGTGGAGAAGTTCAGGAAGGCCGAGGACCTGGGCGTGAAGATGATGGTGGTCTATATCAGGCCGGCCTCGACCATCGAGGAGATGAAGGAGAGGCTCTCCAGGTTCAACGACGAGGTCATCAAGGAACTATAGGTCAACCCTCTCGAATCAGGACCCCCCATGTCATAGTCCTTTTACCGCTAAGGGTTATACGGGGTTATGCTTCCCGCACGCAGGGCACCTGTTGGACTGGACTGCCATGTACTTGTGGTCCTTGCAGAGCCAGGCTCCGCACCGCTTGCACTTCAACTTATCCGAGAAGAACCCGATGTTCTCTCCGCATACGGCGCATTTAGCCATGCTCCAACCGACTCCATTAATCTCATTGAACTCCTCCAAGAAAAAAATTTCCATATTCATCTTATATTTCCAACTTGATTAGGGTCTCCAGAGAGAGACGTTGATGTATGGCTACTGTTTTAAACGATAACGCTGTGTTACGTTGACGAAAAACTGGCCTCTTATCGATGTGGAAATCCAAGTGACAGGTGTGTGCCCTGGATAGCGGAGATGAAGAATAATAGAAGGCTCATTCTCGCGTTCGCCTTCTCGCTGTTCATTTTCGTGTGCATCAGCCTTACTTCTGCGGGCTTTGCCTCCCCCTCTGTAGAGGGTTTCGTCCACGATGTCGACGGAAACCCCCTGGAGGGTGCGAGGATCGTCCTCTGGAGGTCAAGTGTGAGGGGCCAGGCCACTACGGACGCTGATGGCCACTACACCTTGTCGACGAGCTACTACAGCAGGTCGTGCACCGTCTATGCGTTCCACGATGATCCCGGGACGGAGGGCTACGACTTCCTGCCCTCGGCCAGGAGCTACGGGGACCTCGGTGACGTGGAAGGCCTGGAGAACTTCACTCTCCACCCCGCGGCCACGGTTGAATTGCAGGGGCAGCTGAGGCCCGTGGAGTTCAGCAGCGAGGTCTCCGAGTACGCCTTCTCTGTCGTGGATCCAGTCTACGGGGCGCTCCTCCGCTATGGTGACTGCGCCCTCATCTATGGCCCCAGCAGGGGCTCCCTGGGGTCCGTCCTGGACCTGCCCTCCTCTATGATTGCAGTCCCAGCCGGCTCCCCGTTCATGATCAGGGTCTCTCCGCCCTACGAGGTCGAGAGGGGATGGATGTGGAGCTCCATCATGAGCGACTACGGGGTGAGGGACGACTTCCCGGAGTTCGACATCGTGGAGGACGTGGGCTTCATCCTCGGAGAGGGCGAGGTCCTCACACTGGACATAGGCAAGTACTGCCTCAGGAACGACCTGGGGAAGGTGGAGGCTCTAACAGAGAGGATGGAGGGGAACCTCACAAGGTTCGAGTCGGAGGGGTTCTACACCGCCTCCCAGAGGCACCAGCTGAGGGCATCCAATGAGCTCACGGAGTCCTCGCGGATCCAGCTGGCCCAGGGGATGTACGACGACGCGTACGTGGACCTCAAGGAGGCGTGGCTGAAGCTCGAGAACATAAACATCAAGATGGAGGGCCTCCTC
>CAYONH010000400.1:0-1585 GCA_964405275.1 uncultured Candidatus Bathyarchaeia archaeon
CACGACCCGGCGTATGAGCAGTTCAGCCGCCACAGGGTGGTCTACACGGAGGCGATGCCTCCCCATGGGCCCCTGAGCCCGGGGGTTGTGGAGATGATAGAGAAGCAGCTGGCCGGGGATCCCGCCCGGTGGAAGAGGGAGATGCTCTGCGAGTGGACCGAGGACCTCAACGTCTGGCTGCCCACCAGCCTCATCACCCTCGCCCAGGACTCAGCCCTCGACTACCTAGGCTACGACGTCGGGCCCCGGGGCAAGTTCTACGTGGGAGCCGACTTCGGGAAGCACGTCGACTACTCGGTCATCGCCGTCGTCGAGAAGCTCCACGGCCACCTGTACCTGCGCCACTGCCACAGGTTCCCCCTGGAGACCAGCTACGGGGCGGTGATAGGCTACATGAAACGCCTCCAGGACCACTGGCGCACCATCAACGCCGTATACGCCGACAAGACGGGGGTCGGCGACTACATTGTCGAGGACATGGAGCGGGGAGGCCTCCGCAACGTCACCGGCGTCAACTTCACCGACCAGTCCAAGGAGGCCATGGCCACGTGCCTCAAGGAGAAGATGAGGAGCGCCGTCTGCCCCAGCTGTGGGTGGAGTGGGTACGTCGACGGCGAGGAGGAGACCTGGATGACGGTCTGCCCCGAGGGATGCCTCAACGAGGAGGGAAACAGGGTAGGTCTCAGGCCTCTGCTGCACATACCTTTCGACCCAAACCTGTTCCACGAACTGAACCTGGAGCGGTACGAGCTCTCAAAATCAGGGAAGCTCCTTTTCAATCATCCTCAGGGAACTCACGACGACCGATTCTGGGCCCTAGCCCTCGCGGTCTACGCCGTCGAGCAGGCCCCGCCGCCCTCCAGCGTCCCCATCGCCAGGACCATCTGAAGAACGAGTCTCGTCACCATTACAGCGCGCGCATGCATATTTGGGTAGGTTTTGTTGCTCATCTTGCTTATATTCAATTGACTTTGACAATATTGTGATGAGGGAAATAATAGGGTGCTGTGGGATCGTCTGCTCTAACTGTGATATCTACAAAGCCACCCAGAACGACGACAATGACCTCAGAGCCATAATATTTGAACGTCAGATAGAGTGGGGGCATGGCGATAGATTTCAAAAATTATATGGTCGAGAGTATACGCCGGAGGATATCCACTGTAACGGTTGCCCCATTGAGAATAGACGCGCCTTCTGGTACATTGAGAACTGCCAGATGAGAGCCTGTGCCCTGGATAAAAACCTTGAAAACTGTGCGTATTGCACCGAATACCCTTGTGAGAAACTTCAAGCCTTCTTTGATAAATCACACGTAAACGCTAAGAAAACATTGGATGAAATTCGTTCACTATTCTCTGGAGTGAAGTGATAGCGCGCGCAACCACCCCCAGGAGATCCATGATGACCGGTTCTGGGCCCTTGCTCTAGCAGTGTACGCAGCCGAACAGGTTCATCCGGCGAGCAGGCCCATCGCAAGAACAATTTAGCGCGCGCATCACCGCTTAAAGGTCACGAGCGCGCATTTGGCGTTTTCTGATAGTATCGATTAGCATCCATACAAAAAATGACAACATCATCAAGT
>CAYONH010000401.1:0-1577 GCA_964405275.1 uncultured Candidatus Bathyarchaeia archaeon
AGATCAGGGCGATGAACATGGTCGAGGCCAAGATGCAGGCGCTGAACGCCTCAGCCACGAGGATCAGACAGAGATACGCCAACTACTCTAATGTCCAGACCGAGGTGGACGCCCTCCTCAACAGAAGCAGGGAGATGTTCAACGAGATCACTGATGAGATCAGGGCGGGGAACGCCGAGGCCGTCAGGAACCTCCTGAATATAGCAAACAGCAACGTGGTCGAGGCCAACAAGAACGTCCGCCGCACCATCAAGGAAGCCACGCAGGTTCAGAGCCAGAACAGGCCCGGAAGCAGCTCCCAGGGGGGAACGCAGAACCAGGAGGGGCCAAGCACCCAGAATCAGGGGACGGACGAGATGCCTCAGATGAACTCGACCCAGATCTCAAGCGCGAACCAGACGGCCACAAAACGTCCATAGAACCACAAGCGTCATTCCCGTTCTTTCTTAGTATTCCGGTCCACAGTCAGACATAATTTAAGGGCTCCCAGACGTTATTCTTGAGTGGCGGAGATATATGTCTGGATCAGAGATTGAGATGGTCCCCCTCACGGAGGCGGAGAACGAGGTCAAGGTGGTCACCCATAGGCTGGCCCTCCTACATCTAGCGTTCGCGAGGACCCTTGTGGATGAGTACGGCTGGGAGAGGGGGAAGCAGCTCGTCCTAGACGCCATGAAGGAGTACGGGAGGAGGGTGGCCGAGAGGACCGAGAAGGGGCATCAGAGCCTCCCCAAGTACGGGTTCTGGGAGAGGCGGGAGGGGAAGCCCCCCATCTGCGAGCTGGGCAAGATAGTCCTCGAGTACGACGAGATGGACATCGGGAGCCTCTACTGCCTCATCGACCCGGCGAAGACCATGTGGGCCAACCCGGATGAGAAGCTCGTGCACACCAGGTGCCTCACGGTCGGAGACGAATACTGCGAGTTCAAGACTGTCCCCACGACGGAGGGGGAGAGGGATGACTTCTTCGGCGAGGGTAGGGACTGGGCATACGTGGACCCCAGGTTGGACGAGTACTACAAGAATAAGGAAGAGTCCAAGTAGGGACACGAGAAATCGAAGAGCTGGGAGGCTCACAAGGGGTCGAAGGCAGGCAGAATAGTTCCGTCCTCGTACATGTCCTCCGGAGACGTGAGGCTGTCCAGCTCATCGAAGAGCTGACTCAGCTTCTCCTCGGGGTAGCCTCCCTCCCTGGCCATCCGGGCGAACCTCCTGGAGGCTTCGTAGTCACCGTTCTTCAAGTGGGCGAACGCGAGGCCGAAGATGGCCTTCGAGTTATCGGGGTCTGCCTCGACGGTCATGTTCCAGGCCTTGATGGCTTCGTCCAGTTCGCCGTTGAGGAAGTGGGCGTACCCGAGGGCATACGTCGCCTCGTGGAAACTTGGCTGGACATTGACGATCAGCTTGAGCTTCTCGATAGCCTCCGGGATAGTCCCAGGTTCCTTCATGAGGGGCAGGGCCTGCTCGTACAGGCTTCTGATGTAGCCCCACATCCTTCTAGAGATCATCGGAGACCAGAAGGTTCCTTCCGGGTCCCTCTATTTTAGTAAAATGTACCGGTATCAAGTTTTACTCAG
>CAYONH010000402.1:0-1565 GCA_964405275.1 uncultured Candidatus Bathyarchaeia archaeon
ATGCAGGTGATCCTCCACTGCTGCGGGAACATCAAGGCCCTGATACCCTACTTCATCGAGGAGGGCATCGACTGCATCCAGCCCCTAGAGGTGAAGGCCGGCATGGACCTAATCGAGCTCAAGGAGGAGTTCGGAGACGAGATGGCCTACATGGGGGGCATCGACGTGAGGCTGATGAGCCTGGAGGACCCCAGGCCACTGGAGAAGGAGATCAGGGAGAAAGTGACGGCGGCAAAGGAGGGCGGCGGCTACGTCTATCACAGCGACCACAGCGTGCCCAACACCGTCAGCTTCGCGCAGTACAAGCGGGTGATGGAGCTGATATCGAAGTATGGGGGGTACAAGCGATGAGCGATAGGCAGGCGATTCTCACGAGGCTCCGCGACGCCCTAGTCGAGCTGGACATCGACGCCATCCCGGGGATCTGCGAGGAGGCGATGGAGGCAGGCGTCTCCGCCTACGATGCGGTCATCGAGGGCATGGCCAAGGGCATGGAGATCGTGGGGGAGAGGTACGAGGAGGGCGTCTACTACCTGGCCGAGCTGGTGATGGCCGGGGAGACCATGAAGAAGGGGATGGCGGTCCTGGAGCCCCACCTTAAAGCCGGGGACGTCAAGGCCGCGGGGAGATGCGTCATAGGCACAGTCAAGGGGGACCTCCACGACATCGGGAAGAACGTCTTCGTCTCCCTCCTCAAGGCCCAGAACTACGATGTGATCGACCTCGGGGTCGACGTGTCGCCGCAGCAGTTCATCGAGGCCGTGAGGGAGCAGAGACCGGATGTCCTGGCCATGTCGGCGCTCCTCACGACGACCATGACCGAGATGGGGGCCGTGATCGCCGAGCTGGAGAAGCATGGACTGAGGGACGGGCTCAAGGTGATCATCGGCGGCGCTCCCTCGACTGAGGAGTACGCCCGGGAGATAGGTGCCGACGCAACGGCGAAGGACGCCGTCGAAGGCGTCAGGATCGTCGCACAGTGGTCACGGGAATAGGCTCAGGGACCACCCGCTTCTAGTTCAGCTTGCCTAGTTCTGCTTCGACCTCGGCGTAGTCGGGCTCGACACCCGGATTCTCCGAGACCCACCTGTATCTTATGACGCCCTCCCTGTCCAGGATGAAGACCGATCTCTTCGCAGCCGTGTACCCCTTCAGGCCGGCGAAGTCCTCGTGGAAGGCGTCGTACATCTTCACGACCTCCCTGTTGTAGTCGCAGAGAAGCGGGAAGTTCAGCATGTTCATCTCGTGGAAGGCCTTGTTGGAGAAGGGGTCGTTGACGCTGACACCGACCACCTGGGCGTCGAGAGCCTCGAGGTTCGACAGTGCGTCCCTGAATGTACACATCTCCTTCTTGCACATCGATGTGAAGGCTCCCGGGTAGAACGCGAGCACCACGTTCCCTCCCACGAACTCGCTGAGGCTCCTGGGCTTCATATCCATGTCCACGAGGGTGAAGTCAGGGGCTTTGGACCCTACGCTGGTTTTTTCGCTCAAAATATCCACGCAATAAACTGAAGAACCGCGTCATATAACTCAAGCGTAAAACGTTGCGACACCTGCTTAGG
>CAYONH010000403.1:0-1564 GCA_964405275.1 uncultured Candidatus Bathyarchaeia archaeon
TCCTCTATGAAGAGCATGACGAATGTCGTTGTCAGTATCCCAATTACAGCGTTGATGAAGAAGGGTATGCCGTATCCAGGTAGGACGAGCCCGAGGACCTTGAACTTGGAGAACCTGTACGTGCTGTAGATCCAGGTGCCGACTATGGGGCCGACGACGCTTCCAGCCGTGAACGCGGTGCCGAAGAGGCCGAAGACCCTTCCTCGGACCGCCGCTGGCACGAGGTCGGCCTGGAGGGCTCGGAAGGCGGGCATGCTGATGTTGAAGGCGAGGCTCCTGACGGTCTGGACGACCCCGGCCTGCGTGATGTTGGGGGTGAGGGGTAGGATGAAGCCGAGGAGCCTGGACGTGTAGTTGCCGATGGCGATGAGGGGCTTCCTCCCCAGCCTGTCGGAGAGGCGCCCCGCCACGTAGCTGGCGAGGAGGCCGATGAAGCCGCTGATGCTCAGGAGGGCGCCGATCCCGACGCTGCTGGTCCCGAACTTGTCCGTGTAGAAGAGCACCATGATGGGCATGATGAATCCGACGCCGATACCCGTGGCGAAGCCGTAGATCAAGAGGAGTTTGATGGGCCTCGTCAGTATCTCCCCCAGCTTGGCGTCCGAGGAGACACCCCTGGCACCCATACCCGATGGGGTCTTAGTCTCGGGCTCCACGATCTTGATGAAGACGATGACAAGCGCGAAGAGGGCGAAGGCCGAGTCTACGAAGTAGGGGATCCTGTAGCTCATGAGGGTGCTGAACCCAGCGCTCACGGCCATCCACTGGATGGTCCCGCCCAGGAGGGGGCCGATGTTGCGGCCGATCATCCCCATGGACATGAGGAATCCGCTGGCCTCTCCCCTCCTCCCGGGATCCACCAGGTCGATGAGGAGGGTCTGGGTGGCCAGCATGGCCCCCGAGGCGACTGCGCCGTTCACCAGCCTTATCAACAGCAGCCACTCCCAGGAGGGGACGAGTCCTGTAAGGGTTCCCAGGATCACGTCAGATGCGATGCCGAGCATCATCATCCTCTTCCTTCCGTACTTGTCCGTCAGGCTCCCCATCTTGGGGGAGAGCACGGCGAAGGCGATCATGAAGCTGCTGGTGAAGAGTCCGACGGAGGCAACGCTTGCGCCCAGGCCAACTACGTAGTTCGGGAAGAACGCGAGGGGGAGAGCCACCGCCAGGGACTCGATGAGCTGCACGATGCCCAGCACGAGGATCGGCCCGGTTAACACTTTACTTTCCTGCAATTGCAGACGCCTGTTTTCCTGATTCTCCTATTGCAGTGAATATAAACCTTTTATGAGCGCCAGCTCGGGTACGAAGCGACGCGGGGAGCCCTTCGTATCCACCACCTTGTTAAATATCCATTGTCCCATATTCACGGGCTGATATACTTGGCCGGTATTCTGGTCTCGTCCGTGGAGTGGCGTCACCTCGGGGAAAGGTGGGCGTGCAGCCTCCTTGGCCTCGATGAGGGGTACCGCCGGATCAGCCTTGACCCGGGATCCGAGTTCGCCTTCAGGGTCCTCGACGGGAGGTTCTGCGTCGGATACACGGGGCTGTCCTCGAGGGGAGG
>CAYONH010000404.1:0-1563 GCA_964405275.1 uncultured Candidatus Bathyarchaeia archaeon
ACATGATGGCCGTCGACCCCCTCGAACGCCTCTCGACCATGGCGGGGAAGGTGGATATAGCGATCCTCCACGTCGAAACCCTCACTGACATCAGAGCGGCGATTGAGCGGGCGAGGGGGCTGGGGCTCCAGCTGACCCTCGCCCTCAACCCGGGGACGGGAGTCGACGTCATCGAGCCCTACCTTGACGAGGTAGACGGTGTTCTGGTTATGACCGTGAACCCAGGGGCCTATGGAGGCATGTACATCCCGGAGGCGCTGGAGAAGGTGAGGCGCCTCAGGAGGCTGAAACCCGAGATACCGATCGAGGTCGACGGTGGAATGAATGTCGAGAACTCCAGGGCGGCCAGGGAGGCCGGGGCAAACGTCATCGCGTCGGGCTCGTTCATCCTGAAGAGTGAGGATGTCGCACAGGCCGTGGAAGCCCTGTCGTTCTGCCCGTCGTGACAAGAGTTGGCGACGACTGGCATGTAATAACCTGAATAATTCGTGCGTAACATAATTAACGAAGGCTTCTCGAAGATAGGTAGGAGCGGACTAGATGGATACCGTGGCGTTTCTGAAGTGCCGTGGAGACTTCAAGGAGACCCTTGTGGAGGCAATCGACCTCATTGGAGGAATAGGTGAACTCGGCTCCCCACTTATCCTCAAGCCGAATCTCTGCACTGACAACGATCACACAGGCTGCGCTAACGTGAAGGTCGAGGTGATCGAGGCCCTCGTGGACCACATTCTCGAGGGAGACAAGGACATTGAGATCAGGATCGTAGAATCCGACAGCGGGTCCAAGTACGCCGATAAGGCCTTCGAGAGCTACGGATACAGGGCCTACGTCGATGGGCTCAGCGGTCGGGGAGTTAACATCTCCCTCCATAACCTCAGCAAGTCACCGTTGTCACGATTCGACTACGACGGATACTACTTCAAGGACCCCGAGCTGCCCATCCCCCTGATGGATGCGGGGAGCTTCGCCTCGGTGGCCCTGGCTAAGACCCACAACCTCACAATGGTCACGGGGGCGCTGAAGAACATGTTCGGCCTGCTGCCGAGAAAGGACCAGAATTTCTACCACCCGGATATCCACGAGGTCATCCTGGATCTCAACCGGATGTTCAGGAGTAGCCTCTGCCTCATCGACGGGAGGATGGGGCTCGAGGGCGTGATCAGCGGCAACCCCCGGAACCTAGGCTGCGTCATCCTGGGGCGGAACCCGGTCTCGGTGGACGCCACCATGGTGAGGGTGATGGGATTCGACCCCGAGAGGATCCGGCAGATCGTGGAGGCGGAGAGGCACGGACTCGGCAGCATGCACCCCGAGGTAGTGGGCGATGACCCGGAGTCCCACGTTGTGGAGTTCAAGACGCCCTCTGGGTTGAAGTCGAGCGCGGTGCTCTAGTGAAACGCTTGCGCGCGCAAACACGTACATTTTTTATTGATAAGACACGCATAGAGAAGTAACACCTGCTCGCGAAGAAAAGGTGTTTAACAAAGAGGGAATGTGGTGGTAAATAGATGAGAGTTCTTCAGCTACACTGTTCAGAGTTCGGCTACGAGGTCAAGAAGG
>CAYONH010000405.1:0-1553 GCA_964405275.1 uncultured Candidatus Bathyarchaeia archaeon
GAGTGCCCTGGGGTTTTCTGGCTTAGGGTTCTATGGGCTGCCCCAGGTCCTCGAATTGGGCCTCGTAGGAGAAGTAGCTCTGGAGGTTGGTGGTGAGGTCCTTGATTGGGGTCCTGACCTGGGTCCAGCTGTCCCTGTCCCTGATGGTGACTGTCTGGTCGTCCAGGGTGGCGTAGTCGATGGTGACCGCGAGGGGGGTCCCGGCCTCGTCGGAGCGGGCGTAGCGTCTTCCGACTGATCCCCTGTCGTCGTAGAATGTGGTGAACCCTGCTTTCTCAAGGGCTGCGTGGATCTCCTGGGCTTTCTCCTTGAGGCCGTCTTTGGTGACGAGGGGGAGCACGGAGAGCTGGTAGGGTGCGAGGTCGCGGGGGAGGTGGAGTATGTTGCGTTTGTCCTTGCGCTCGTACGCGTGCTCCAGGGCGGTGTAGACCTGCCTGCCGAGGCCGAAGCTGGGCTCGACGACGTGGGGTGTGAAGCGGGTGCCGTCCTCGCGTAGGACTGTCATGTCGGTGTCGGCTCCCTTCTGGTGGGATTTTAGGTCGTAGTCTGTGCGGTATGCGTGGCCTGCGACCTCGAGCCATCCGTGGCTCAGCTTGACCTCGTGGTCGTATGTCTGGGCGGAGTAGTGGGCCCGCTCGTCTGGGAGGTGGGCTCTGAATCTCTGGTGGTCGTGGGGGACGCCGAGGTGGGTTATGAACCGCTTGGAGACGCCCATGTAGTATGCGTTCCACTGCTGGAGGATGAGGCCTCTCTCCACGGCCTCCTTTATGGTGAGATCGAGGGGGATCCTCTCGTCGTTGGCCAGCATCTCCTCTGTGATGAGCCTGATCTCCTCGTCTTCGACCTCCTTGAGCCAAGGGCACTCTGGTTGCTGGGGGTCGAAGAATAGCTCGAGCTCCATGATTGTGAACTCGCGTGTCCGGGTGAGGCCGCGTCGGGGGCTGATCTCGTTCCTCATGACCTTGCCGACCTGGGCGAGGGCGAATGGGAGCTTCTCCCGGGCGTGCTGGTACCCTCTTTTGAAGTTTATGAACATGCTCTGGGCTGCCTCGGGGCGGGCGTATCCTGTGAGGCCGCCTGTGGCGCCTATCTGGGTTTTGAACATGGTGAGTATGAGGGTGGGCTCCTTGAGGGGTGAGCCGCATCTGGGGCATTTTATCTTGTGCTCTGCGAGGAGGCGTTTGATGGCGTCTCCGCCCATGGCCTCGACGTTCTCGAGGTCGGTCTTGTCCTCGATGAGGTGGTCTGCCCTGAAGCTGTGGCCGCAGCTTGTGCACTCGCTGGAGTACTCCTTGAAGTTGGAGATGTGCCCTGAGGCTTCGAATATGGTCTCGGGGTTGATGATGGGGGCCTCTATCTCGAGGATGTTCTGCTGGCGGGTGAAGTGGTTGCGCCATGTGCGCTCTATGTTGCGTTTGAGCTTGGTGCCGAGGTCTCCGTAGGTGACGTAGCCGGAGAGGCCTCCGTAGATCTCGTAGCTGGGCCAGTAGTAGCCCCTGCGCTTGGCGATGGCGGTGATGGTGTCGTAGAGGTTGGGGTCGGACATTTCTGGT
>CAYONH010000406.1:0-1551 GCA_964405275.1 uncultured Candidatus Bathyarchaeia archaeon
CCGACATCTCCGTGGGGAACGTGGGCACCCCGGACGGCTGGTCCACTGTCATCGTCAGGAACGAGAGGGGGGCGGCGGCTCTGAAGGCGGCGGAGAAGGCCAGCCTGATAGAGGTGAAGCCTCTCGAGGAGGACGACAAGGACCTGGGTATCCTCACCAAGCTGGCGAAGATGAAGAGGAAGAACGCCGAGAAGCACCAGGCGTCCGAGTAGAAACGACCTCGCTTCACCTTTCCACCTTCTCATCCATTTTCATGCGAATCATTATAAGCCGAGTTAGTCACCACTCCGAGAGTGATTGAATTGTCCAAGGAAGACCTGTTCAACTCCATGACCCCTGAGACCATGCGCTCCAGGCCGGGCCTCAAGTGGGGGAGGGACCCCTCACCCTACATACCCCTATTCATCGCGGCGCCCGACTTCCCCATCGCCCCCGAGATCAAGGAGGCCCTCATAGACGCCGTACAGAGGGAGGACCTCTACTACAACACCGACACGGGCACCCGGGAGGCCATGGCCGAGAAGGTCACCCGGTTCAACGGCATAGAGGCGACGTCCGATGACATCATGATCATCCAGGGCGTCGACCCCAGCATATGGCTCGCTGCCAAATACGTATGCAAGCCCGGGGACGAGATCGTGGTCACGGATCCTTCCTACGGCCCCCTCACGGAGGTCGTGCCGAAGGTGGGCGCCAAACCCGTCGTGTGGGAGCTGGACCTGGATGAGGGCTACAGGTTCGACGTGGAGAGGCTAAAGGAGCTGGTGACCGACAGGACCAAGCTCATCAACCTCTGCAACCCCCACAACCCCTGCGGGAGGGTGCTCACCAGGGAGGAGCTGAAGGGCATAGCCGACGTCGCGGTGGACAACGGGATCATGGTCGTCTCCGACGAGCTCTGGGAGGATGTCATCTTTGATGGAAGGGATCATGTCTCCATCGCCTCCCTCAACCCTGAGATAGAGAGGCTCACGGTGACGAGCTGGGGGATTTCGAAGACCTTCGGGGTCGCCGGCCTCCAGTTCGGATACCTCTGCACCACGGACAAGGAGATGATGGGGGGCTTCAAGGGCCTCGCACGCCTCATCCAGAGGGGGAGCTCGACCCTCGCCAAGGCGGTCGCGCCGATGATGCTGGGAGAGGAGATGGACTGGTGGCGTAAGGGGCTGAAAGAACACCTCCACAAGATCAGGGCCCTCTGCGAGGAGAGGCTCGACGAGATGCCACGGGTGACCTACCCCAAGCTCCAGGGCACCTATGCTATGTTCCCAAGGTTCGACTACGGCAAGAGCAGCAAGGAGCTCGCGGACTACCTGAGGGAGGAGGCGAAGATAGGTCTATCCAACGGTGCACGCTATGGAACGAGAGGTGAGGGGCACCTCCGCATGATAGTCGCCACGAGCGAGGCGATCATGACTGAGGTCCTGGACAGGATGGAGAAGGCCCTAAAGAAGCTGGACTAGGAGTCCTATATCTCGTAGGCTATGACGCGTCCTGTGCCCGGGTCTATCTGGAACTTGAAGTGGAGCTCCTCCTTCCCGAAGAGCCCTT
>CAYONH010000407.1:0-1542 GCA_964405275.1 uncultured Candidatus Bathyarchaeia archaeon
TCCACGGGGTTGAACTCCCTGAGGCTCCTTCCGATGATAGAGCCCCTCCCCATAGCCACGTCCTCACCCCTCTCCGCCTTGGTGCCTATGGAGCCCCCGATTGAGGTACCCCTCATCCGGCACTCGACGCCCAGGGAGTTGACAACGGCGACCTCTCCGATTCCCCTGGTGAGGCCCCCCGAGACCGTGAGCTCACCGTCCCCGGAAGCCACAGTGACCCCCTCCATGAAGCCCTCCGTGAGCTCATCGAAGGGTACGCTTGCCAGCTCCTCATCGTACAGCCCCTCCACGGTGCCGTACCCCGAGGGCCCCGGGAGAGACTTGAAGTCAGGATCGCCGATGGTCCCCTTCGCAAGTTGGTAGGCCCTCTCAACGGCCCCCTTCACCTCACCAAGCCTTGACGTCGCGGCGACCCCGAGGGCACCGTCCATGTACACCCGTACGCCGGCACCCCCCATCTCCACCACGTCTCCCCCGATGACGTGGGCCTTCCTGACGCTGATCCGGGTCAGCCGCTGCTTCACAACGTAGACCTCGACCTGGTCTGCCCCCAGGGCCACCCCATGGGAGACCCCCTTCTTCGCGGCTGAAAGAATGTCGGACATCTCATCTGCCTCCTACCACGACGCCCTTCACCGCCATGTTGGGCCCTCCCATGCCGACCGGCGCCGTCTGGCTCCCCTTGCCGCAGCTGCCGCTGCGCATCTTGCTCTCCTTCCCGACGCCCATCACGTTGGCCAGCACCTCCAGGGTCATCCCGGACATCGCCACGTTCTGGGTGAGGGGGCCCAGCTCCCCGCCCTTGATGACCTGCCCCTCCTGGGTCGAGAAGAAGAACTGTCCGATAGAGGGGTTCACGTATCCGCCACCGGACTTCTTCAGGTAGACCCCGTCCCCCACCTCCTGGCAGAGCTCCTCGAGGCTCATGTCCCCGCCGTCGATGAAGGTGTTCCCCATGCGGACGATGGGCTTCCAGTTGTAGTCCATGGCCCTCGCCGCGCCGTTGGGCTCCACGCCCATCCTGGCCGCGGTCTCCAGGGAGTGGTAGAACTCCTTCTGGACGCCGTCCTCCACCATCACCCTCCTCCGGGTTCTGGTGCCCTCCGAGTCGTAGGGGTAGTAGCCCCTCAGCCCCTCGACGGTGGGGTCGTCGATGACGGTGATCTCGGGGACGCCGACCTCCATGCCGATCTTGTCCTTCAGCACCGACATGTTTCCCTGTATTGCGTCGGCCTCCATGGCGTGGCCGAAGGCCTCGTGGATGAACAGGCCGACGAGGGAGGGGTCCATGACGATGTCCAGCCGCCCGCTGGGGGGCCTCTCGGCCCCGAGGAGGGCCACCGCCCGCTTCCCGACGAGCGCTCCCATCTCCGCTGTGTCCACCTCCTCCACGGTCTCCCAGCCCCAGGTGGAGCCCACGCTCTCACCCGCATTCTGGATCAGGGACCCCTCGCGCGCCGTCGCGTTGCCCCTCACGGAGATGTAGCAGTTGGAGACGTCCACCTCGGTGCCCAGGGAGTTGACGATGACCTCCCTCTTCAC
>CAYONH010000408.1:0-1541 GCA_964405275.1 uncultured Candidatus Bathyarchaeia archaeon
CTGCCCTGGTCCCCCTCCGGGTGAACGCGATGAGGAGGGGGGTAAGACTGGTCTTTGCTGAACTCGGGAACGTTGAGCTAGACGCCACGGAGGCCATCGCAGGAGCCATCTCGCAGAGGACGAGGATGATACTCATCTCGGACGTCAATTACGCTACCGGCTCGCGCGTCGACCTGCGCGCAATCAGCCAGGTCGCTCACGAGGAAGATATTCTGGTACTCTCGGATGGCATCCAGGCGGTGGGCACCCGGCCCGTCGATGTGAAGGCGCTGGAGGTGGACGGCTACGCCATGGCGAGGCACAAGTTCCTGTGTGGTCCAGATGGAGCCGGTGCCCTGTACGTGAGTGAGGAGGTGCTGAGCCGCATCCATCCTACTTACACTGGGGTCTTCTCGGCCTCTGGCCACGGGATGGGGGACGAGGTAGCCCTCATGGAGACCGCTCAGAGGTACGAGGTTAGCACCAGGCCCCTCCCAGTCATCTTAGGGGGGACCGTCTGCCTCAGATGGCTCGGAGCGGAGGTGGGATGGCCATACGTCTTCGGGCGATGCAGGAAGCTGTACAACGGGCTCTGGGATCGTCTCAGCGATATCTCCGGTGTCACTCTCATCTCGGAACGGGGTCAGAGCAGCTTACTGACGTTCAGTGTGCAGGATGTGGAGCCGCGAGACGTGGTATCAAAGCTCAGGGAGTGCAACATATTCACTAGGACCATCTCAGTGACGGAGCCCATCGGTGTACGCCTCTCCATCGGGTTCTGGAACAGGGAGTCCGATCTGGATGCGATTGCTGATGCAGTGAGTGCCGTCACCGTCTAGGCCCTTAGAGCCCGTATGGGGTCAGGAACTCGCAGATCTCGACTGTGTAGCCCTCAGGGTCCTTGACGGTGAAGGCCTTTATCTTGAGCTCCTCCCCGACGTGGAGCTCCTCCCGGTCCATCTCCAGCCCCTTCCCCTTGAGGTAGTCGAACCAGGACTGGGCGTCCTCCACCATGAGCTGGAGCCTCACGGGCTTGATGGGGTTCGGCTTGTGGCTGCCCCTCTCCGCGTTCACCAGCCCCAGGTGGGAGCTGTCCTTGATCCTGTAGATCTTCACCCACTCCAGGTCCATCACCCTCTCGAAGCCCATGACCTCCTCGTAGAATTCTGATGCCTCCTCGAGGTCGTTGTAGTAGAAGAATGTCAACGCACCTTCAAGTCCAAGGTTAACCATGTAAATTCCTCAGCACTACCTTGGGACGTTTCGTCGTTTAAGGTGTTCGCAGAATCGATGAGACGACGGTGAAGTCTCCTCCATGATATAATCCCTAAATATCTCGGCACCGTTCTCCTCATTTATGGAGTTTGGATATTACATCAGACCCGCCGGTACCTACGAGGGGATGGTCGAGATGGCCCGTTATGCTGAGGAGCTGGGCCTATTCGGGGTGTTCCTAAACGACCACGTCCACTCGATGAGGCAGGGCGGCATGGAGCCCTACATCGAGGCCTGGACGGCGATGGCGGGGATAGGCGTGCAGACCAAGCGGATCAGGCTGGGGC
>CAYONH010000409.1:0-1537 GCA_964405275.1 uncultured Candidatus Bathyarchaeia archaeon
CAGGGCCTTCACGTGGAGCTCGACGAAGGGGTCCACCTCCTCCACGACGAGGACCTTGTCCACGCTCGTCAGCAGCTTGGAGACGAGCCTCTCCGGTAGTGGGTGGGGGGTTATCAGCTTCAGGTAGGCGACGTCGTCCTCCAATCCCGCCTTTCTGAGGGCGTCGATGACGTAGTTGTATGAGAAGCCGACGCCGATGACTCCAAGACTCTCGTTGCCCTTGAGCTTCAGCTCGTTATACTCAAAGCCCTCGAACTCCTCCTGGGCCCTGTCTAGCTTCTCGTGGCGCTCCCTGTGGCGCCTGAACAGCTTCTCGAAGCCCGCGACTCTGTAGCTGAAACCCTCCCAGTCGAACTCCGCCTCCCTACCTAGCTTCTCGATGGAACCCAGGGAGACGTCGCTCCTCATGTGGCTAAGCCTTGTGACCGTCCTCAGCATCACTGGCAGCTTCAGCCTCTCCGACAACTCAAACCCGATACGTATGAGGTCCTTCGCCTCCTGGGGGCTGCTGGGCTCCAATACAGGGACACAATTCTGCTTCGCCAGCCAGCGGTTGTCCTGCTCCGTGCGGCTGCTGTGCTGGGACGGGTCGTCCGTGGAGACGAAGACGAGCCCCGCCTTCACCCCCCTGAGGCTGACGGGGTTCAGGACGTCGAGGGCGACGTTGAGGCCGACGTGCTTCATGGCGACCATGCTCCTCTGGTTGCACATGGAGGCCCCGTAGGCCACCTCGAAGGCCACCTTCTCGTTGGCGGACCACTCGAAGTAGAGCCCCGCCGCCTCGGCGACCCTGGCGAAGGTCGCCCCTATCTCGGAGCTCGGCGTGCCGGGGTAGGCCGTCGCTACGTCGACCCCCGCCTCGACTGCGCCTCGGACTATCGCCTCGTTCCCCATCAGGAGGACCCTCTTCCCTGGTTCATCGATCACGACCGGATGGATTGACATGTTTATCCAATTACTTTGGACATACACAAGAAAAGACCTTCGAAAGATATCGCCACAAGTCCTATATGTCCTCTTTTCGTATGTGACCTAAATTGGTCCTTGAGGAAAGGGTCCTGGGCAGGACCGGCATCAAAGTTAAACGGTACGGCTTCGGCGGCATCCCCATCCAGAGGGTCTCCGAGAAGGAGGCCATCGAGGTCGTCAGACGCTGCCACGAGGTGGGCATAAACTACTATGACACCGCCAGGGGTTACACGGTGAGCGAGGAGCGGATTGGGAAGGCCCTAGAGGGCGTCAGGGACGAGGTCTACCTGGCGACGAAGTCAGGCCGTCGCACGGCGAAGGAGGTAGTTGAGGAGTTGGAGACCAGCCTGAGGAACCTTCGGACGGACTACATAGACGTCTTCCAACTCCACAATCTCTCCTCTGAGGAAGCATGGGAGGAGGTGAAAGGACCTGGAGGCGCGCTTGAGTCCCTCTACAAGGAGCTTGACAGGGGGAGGATCAGGCACCTGGGGGTGACGAGCCATGACCCCTGCTTCGCGGCGAAGGCTGTCAAGGAGGGGATCTTCGAGACGATCATGATACCCTA
>CAYONH010000410.1:0-1537 GCA_964405275.1 uncultured Candidatus Bathyarchaeia archaeon
TAGGGTATCATGATCGTCTCGAAGATCCCCTCCTTGACAGCCTTCGCCGCGAAGCCGGGGTCATGGCTCGTCACCCCCAGGTGCCTGATCCTGCCCCTGTCCAGCTCCTTGTAGAGGGCCTTGAGCGCGCCTCCGGGTCCCTTGACCTCCTCCCAAGCCTTCTCAGAGGAGAGGTTGTGGAGCTGGAAGACGTCTATGTAGTCCGTCCTGAGGTTCCTCAGGCTGGTCTCCAGCTCCTCAATTACCTCCTTCGCGGTGCGGCGGCCCGACTTTGTCGCAAGGTAGACCTCGTCCCTGACACCCTCAAGGGCCTTCCCAATCCGCTCCTCGCTGACCGTGTAGCCCCTGGCGGTGTCGTAGTAGTTTATGCCCACCTCGTGGCAGCGTCTGACGACCTCGATGGCCTCCTTCTCGGAGACCCTCTGGATGGGGATGCCGCCGAAGCCGTACCGTTTAACTTTGATGCCGGTCCTGCCCAGGACCCTTTCCTCAAGGACCAATTTAGGTCACATACGAAAAGAGGACATATAGGACTTGTGGCGATATCTTTCGAAGGTCTTTTCTTGTGTATGTCCAAAGTAATTGGATAAACATGTCAATCCATCCGGTCGTGATCGATGAACCAGGGAAGAGGGTCCTCCTGATGGGGAACGAGGCGATAGTCCGAGGCGCAGTCGAGGCGGGGGTCGACGTAGCGACGGCCTACCCCGGCACGCCGAGCTCCGAGATAGGGGCGACCTTCGCCAGGGTCGCCGAGGCGGCGGGGCTCTACTTCGAGTGGTCCGCCAACGAGAAGGTGGCCTTCGAGGTGGCCTACGGGGCCTCCATGTGCAACCAGAGGAGCATGGTCGCCATGAAGCACGTCGGCCTCAACGTCGCCCTCGACGTCCTGAACCCCGTCAGCCTCAGGGGAGTGAAGGCGGGGCTCGTCTTCGTCTCCACGGACGACCCTTCCCAGCACAGCAGCCGCACGGAGCAGGACAACCGTTGGCTGGCGAAGCAGAACTGCGTCCCCGTCCTGGAGCCCAGCAGCCCCCAGGAGGCGAAGGACCTCACACGGGTCGGATTTGAGCTCTCGGAGCGGCTGGGGCTGCCCGTGATGCTGAGGACGGTCACAAGGCTCAGCCATATGAGGAGCGACGTCTCCCTCGGGCTTATAGAGGAATCCGGTAGGGAGGTTGGTTTCGACTGGGAGGGCTTCAGCTACCGGGTGGCTGGCTTCGAGAAGCTGTTCAGGCGCCACAAGGAGCGCCACGAGAAGCTCGACAGGGCCCAGGCAGAGTTCGAGGGCTTTGAGTATAACGAGCTGAAGCTCAAAGGCGGCGAGAGGCTTGGCATCATAGGCGTCGGATTCTCTTATAATTACGTCATCGATGCGCTCAGGAAGGCGGGATTGGAGGTCGACGTCGCACATCTGAAGCTAATAACCCCCCATCCGCTGCCGGAGAAGCTCGTCTCCAAGCTGCTGACGAGCGTGGACAGGGTCCTCGTCGTGGAGGAGGTGGACCCCTTCGTCGAGCTCCACGTGAAGGCCCTG
>CAYONH010000411.1:0-1529 GCA_964405275.1 uncultured Candidatus Bathyarchaeia archaeon
CTACTCTTCGATGTAGGAGCCGACTTGGACACGTTAATCTTCAACATGCGCAGGGCCTCCGTGAAGCTTGACAGCATCGATAGGGTTGTTCTATCGCATGAACACGGTGACCATGTTGGAGGAGTGACAATCTTAAACATGCTTGGAGATGTGGAGGTCTTTGTTCCCACTTCCTTCTCAAGAAGTTTTAAGAGGAAATTGGCCGCTTACGAAAATGTCTCCCTTGTAGAGATCGATGAAGCAAGTAAGGTATCTAATGGCTTCTATACTACAGGCGAACTTGGTAGTTTCATCAAGGAACAATCTCTTATCGTGGAGACGGACAATGGACTTACTGTTATTACAGGCTGCTCCCATCCAGGGTTAGAGAATATACTGAAGGCGGCCTCAAAATTTGGTGAGATCTATGGAGTGGTGGGAGGTTTCCACGGCTTCAGCAAGCTCGAAGCCTTGGGGGAGATAGGGTTCATTGTTCCCTGCCATTGCACGGTGCGAAAAAAGGAGATCCTAGCCCTCTACCCCAAGACGAGTATGAAGTGTTCAGCTGGTTGCAGGATTGAAGTCTAACAGAGAGGGGGATCTCAAACTGCAAGGTGTCATTGCATATACGATAATCGTAAGGGGTTAGCGATCTATATGTCCTCATTTAGGTAGATATCTCTCACCGATCGACTTCAGGGACTTGAGCGTCGCCTTAAACGAATAAGGTCGCTCAAACTCCGAGGCGAACCGCCTCCAGTCCTCGCCCACCACCTCGATCTCGTCAAGATCTATCTCGCCCAGCCCCATCTCCAAGGTCCTAACGAGGTACCTGATATCAGCCGGGTCTAAGCCCATGATTCTGGAGCAGATGGCATCAGTTGATAAAGGGATCTTTCCGGCGACGATGATGCCAAGCTCTTTGGGCGTCCCGATGATGGGGCCGTTGCCCTCCATGGCCACGATGCCGTCAACCACGATCAGGTCGCTCCTTATGACCTTGGCCAGATAAGGCAGAATCTCGTTCAGCTTCCTGTGGAGCTGGCTCTTCTTTCTCCTACAGGGCAACCCAAAGAGGTTCTTAATCGACAGGGTCACACCTACGTGCCCCTCTGTCTTGATCTTAGGCAGGTTCACGAAGTAGTCCGCCTCCAGGACCGTCTTGGGCAGCCTCAACTTCTTTCCCGCCACCTCGTGGACCTCGTATTCGTCCCCGCTAAGGTTGAAGAACTCCACGCCCATACCGTCAAGCAGGTCCAGCAGACCCGACTTCTCCGCCCGATTATCGGCTGTATCCGAGATGTTATCAGACTCCACGACCGTGATCTTGCCCGTCTTCTCCTTGATGAGCCTGATAACCGCCTCGATGACCCTGAAGTCCGTGATCACCATCCCGTGGGGGTTCTTCGCGTTGCACAGGTTGGGTTTGATGATGACATGCTCCCCGCCCTCCAGCCCCGGGCCGCCCAGCAGCTCTACGCTTCGCCTCACGGCGGCCTCCACGTCCTCGCTGGCGTCCACGACGGCTACCCTGTTATCCTTCATCTCTA
>CAYONH010000412.1:0-1522 GCA_964405275.1 uncultured Candidatus Bathyarchaeia archaeon
ACGAGGACGGCTTCGAGGGGACATCCAACTTCGTCCCGGATAAGACCCACGAGGGTAAGGACGTCATTGTCTACGGGATCAAGGCGCATGAGAACTGGAAGAAGCCGGAAGGGCTGGAGATATTCACCCCCAAGCACTTCGGCTTCGACCTTGAGTACGTGCCCTTCGAGAAGGCCAGGATATAGTGCCTACTATTACCCCCTTTTTTATTAGTCTTAAGAAAAATGTGTAATGAGGAACATGGTATGACGCGGAATTTATCAAGGGAAGATATGAAGAGCTGGACAATCGGCGCAATGGCCCTCGCGACAGGAGGTGGCGGAGTGAGGCCCCTCGAGGAGCGAACAGAGCGTATGGTGGACGAAGCCTTCGACCAGGGTAAAAAATACACGCTCGTAGACGTCGGCGAGATACCGGACGACGAGCTCGTCCTCACAAGCCTCGGTACTGGTGGGAGCCTCAGGGTCGAGCAGAAGCTGCGCTGGATGAACCAGCCCGGTTTCCTCTCGGCGAGCGGGGGGACCCTCAGGACGGGCTTCGACGGGCGAGCCTTCATACATGACCAGATCATGCTGAAGGACAAGACCTTCGCCCCATTGAACAGCTGGTCGGAACTCCCAGGCCCGGAATGGAGGGGAGCGGGCCTGAAGAGGCTAAAGGAGATAATAGGCGACAAGAAGATCTACTCCCAGCTCCAGGGTGAGGTCATGCAGATGGCGCTGAGGGGCCTGATCACGTACCCAGACAAGGGCTGGCCCATAATCGACGCGACGGGCTGCGGCCACAGAGCGGTCCCCGAGTGCAACATCAACACGCTGAACATCCATGATGTACCTGTCTGCCCGGCGGTGATAACAACCAGTTGGGGGGACCTCCTCGTCCTTGAGAGGACCCTGAGTTGGCAGAGGGCCGAGGAGATCATCGAGGGCATCTCGATCTACTCGGGCGGAAATTGCGGAGGACCGCTGGCGGTGGAGGGCAAGGCGATGAAGGAGGCCCTCATACCGGGGGCGATATCCTTCACGATGAAGATCGGCAAGGCCATCAGGAAAGCCGTGGCCTCCGGAGACGACCCCATCGAGGCGATGATAGAGGCCTCAGACGGCTGGGCCTACAAGGTCTTCGAAGGGAAGGTACAGGCCCTTCTGTTCGAGGAGAAGTACAGCTTCATCTGGGGATACAGCTGGATTAAAGGCACCGGCGACTACGAGGGGCACCACCTCAAGACCTGGTTCAAGAACGAGAACCACGTCTCGTGGATGGATGAGAGGCCCTGGATCACCAGCCCCGACGGGCTCAACGTCATCGACCCGAAGACGGGATGGGGCCTATCCAACTACTGGACCGCGGAGTGGGAGCACGGCCGCGACGTCAAGGTAGTGGGAGTCCGTGCCGAGCCAATCTGGAGGACAGAGAAGGGGCTAAGGCTCCTAGGGCCCAAGCACTTCAACTATGACATCCCATACAGGCCCATGGAAGAAATCATCGCGTAAAAAAACCCCTTTTTCTTTTTTTCATTTTG
>CAYONH010000413.1:0-1507 GCA_964405275.1 uncultured Candidatus Bathyarchaeia archaeon
ATCCCCCTGTCCATGAGGGTGCGGAGGGGGATGAGGCGCCTGCTCCTGTGGGGGCCGAAGTTGGAGGCGTATGTGTCCCCGATGAAGTAGAGATAGGCGCTCGTCGCCTCGACGACGATGTTGTCGCCCAGGGCCGCCTCCCTGCGGAGGGCGCTGTCGGTGGGGAGGTTGTTGTGGATGACGCTGTGCCTGCAGTCATCCCTTGGATCATCTGCGATGGCAGCCTCGATAGCGTCAAGGTAGGCGTCGATGGTCCTGTCACCGACGCAGTGGGCTCCGATCTGGAAACCCGCCCCGTGGATGATCCTGCAGATCTCGGGGTACGTGTCGGGCTCGGGGACGATGGGGCCGCCCACGTTGTCTCCGTCCAGCCCCGTGTAGTCCAGGTTCCAGGGCTCGTAGAGCCAGGCCGTCCTGTTGCCCCCGCTGCCGTCGAAGCTGCACTTCACGGCCCCGATGTAGAGAGTGTCGTCGCCTCCGGGCTTGTATTTGGCGACTGCGTCCTTTGCTAGCTGGACGCTTGTGCGCCCGTTGTGGATGCCGATCATGATGAAGGACCTGATCTTGAGCTCATCCCTGGCGTGGAGGCTGCGGTAGGCCTCGATCATCGTGTCGGTGGCCCCGGCCTCCTTCTGGGCGGTCACCCCCACCTTGAAGAGCTCCCCCTGGGCCTCCAGGATGGCCTCCTCACACTCCTCCACCGAGTAGTCCCGACTCAGCAGGCGCATCCCATACGCGATGTCACCGGTGGAGAGGACCCCATCATAGTCGTCCCCGCACACGTGGCCCACCAGCTCGTGGGCCTTGGTGTTGGCGACCTGGTAGGGGGTCTGGGCGTCCAGTATGACCGGGTGGTCGGGGCTCACAGGGTCGAGGTCGAAGCGGGTCGGAGCCCTTCTCTCCTCCAGCAGGGCCTCGTCCCAGCCGACCCCCCTGATCCACTGGCCTCTGGGTTTGGCCTCGGCTGCCTCCTCGACGAGCTCCCTGATGTCGGCGATGGACTTGACGTTGGGGTACCTCAGGTCGAGGACGAGCCCCGAGAAACCGAACTCCACCGTGTGGTTGTGGCTGTCCACGAATCCGGGGGTCACCGTCCTCCCGTGGAGGTCTACGACGGCAGTCTCTGGGGAGATCAGCCCCTTGATCTCCTCGATGGAGCCCACGGAGAGGATCTTCCTTCCCCTAATCGCGACGGCCTCGTGGATGCTGAAGTCCCTGTCCACAGTGACTATCTTCCCGTCCAGCATGACCCGATCGGCTTTACCGCTCATAGACGCACCTCACAGTAAGTAGACTGCAGATAGAAAAAAGGTGGGAGGTCTCTACCTTGAGACCGCGCCCGCTATCGAGACGGAGGCCACGAAGGCTCCGAAGGCCTTCAGGTAGTCGTCGAGGACGAACCTGATGGTCCTGCCGTCGACCCGCTCCGCCGTGGGCATGAACTCGACGCCGTCGGCCATCAACGCGTTGGTGAACCTGACGTGCATCTCGATGGGGGGCTTGAAGG